>JAEEUY010000178.1 GCA_016290715.1 Bacteroidales bacterium | reverse complement strand
TTGGCCACATCCTGCGGGGTGCCGAGTCGTCCAAGCGCAATGCGGCTGATCCGTTGGTCGATTTTATCTCCGGAAGCCTCATACAATTCCTCGAAACGCTCCGTTTTGATGATGCCCGGGGCCACCGCGTTGACACGAATCTGCATCGGGGAAAGCTCCTTGGCCGCAGACTTGGTAGCAGCGATAACAGCACCTTTGGTGGAGCTGTAAGCCACTTGGCCGGGAGAACCGACCACGCCCGTGATGGAAGCGATATTGACAATGCTTCCCCCACCCGTGCGAGCCATCAGACGCGAGGCAATCTGCATCATGTCGATAACGGCGAACACGTTCACAGCGAACATCTTCTCCAGCAGCGGTTTGGTCACCATTCCCAATTTCTGGTTCTGGATGATGGCGGCATTGTTCACCACCACGTCAATCCGTCCTTCCGTCTTGTGAATGGACATCAATCCCGACTTGACAGCCGCCGTATCGGTAACATCCATCACCATAGGAACTATTTTTGTACCATGTTCCGCAGCCGTCTTTGCCGCCCACTCTTCCATGTCACCCATGGCGAGGTCGGCAACGTAAACCACCGCGCCGTCGGAAGCGAGTTGATTGGCTATCACTCGACCGATGCCACGGCCGGCTCCGGTAACCAAGCATATTTTACCTGATAAAAGTTTTTCCATCACTTCTTTACAATTTTATCCTAAAGTCATACCACCATCAATCTTCAACGCAGTTCCCGTCACAAAAGAGGAAGCATCTGAAAGCAAATAGGCTACACCCAAGGCGATATCTTCAGGCTTTGCAAACCTTCTCAAAGGATAGTTTTGCATTTCCCTTTCTTTCTCCTCTTCGGTAAACCCAGCAATCAGTGCGGTCTCGACCATACCAGGATTCACGCTGTTACAGCGGATTCCTTTGGGTCCCATCTCCAAAGCGACGGTACGCATGAAAGCATCGATGCCGCATTTTGTAGTAGCGTAAATGGCGTTTCCAATGGACACGCGATACACTCCCGCTGCACTTGCGGTAAAGACGATGGAACCTCCTTTGTTTATCTTCTTTTTCCGAAGAAGAGATTTGGTCAGCAAAATCGGGGCATTCAGATTGATACTTTGGATACGCTGAAGTTCTTCGTTGCTGATGAAAGGAACCGGTGTCAACTTCATCACGCCGGCATTGCAAACCAAGCCGTCCAGAGCGGGACAGGCATCCACCAATGCTTTGAGACTCGCCTCGTCTGTCAGATCAGACGCGATAGCCTCATGATTGCCGTCGGCAGCTTGCGGTAATGACTCCAAAACGGCATGCAATGGTTCTTCGCGAATATCCGTCAGCACCACACGGGCTCCGAGACCGACAAGCACACTTGCCGTCTTGCTTCCGATACCACCGGCCGCTCCTGTAATCAATATGGTCTTACCCTCTAACGAAAAAGGATTGCTCATTCTATTTCTATTTTAATGTGAGACCGCCATCAATCTTCAAAGCAGTTCCCGTCATCCAAGACGAAGCATCCGAGAGCAGATAAATCGTAGCCAAAGCCACATCCTCGGGTTTGCCGTACCGTCCCAAAGGATAGTTCTCCTTGTCTTTCTCATGCTGTTCGGCCGAAACCTGTCCCCTATTAATCAGAGGTGTCTCAACCATTCCGGGATTGACGCTGTTGCAACGGATCCCTTTCGGGGCCAATTCAAGCGCCACCGTACGCATATAGCCATCAATACCGCATTTCGAAGTCGCATAGACCGCATTCCCCAACGAAGCTACAAACACGCCGCCGGCCGAAGCCGTAAACACAATGGACGACGGCCTTGCCATTTTCTTGTTCTTGACAAGGTGCTTGGTCAACATCATCGGAGCCACGAGATTTACTTTGTGGATTCTTTCAATCTCCTCCGGTGTGATAAACTGGATGGGGGTCAGTTTCGTAATCCCAGCATTGTTGGAACATCCGTTAATGACAGGGATATCTTTGACCATAGCCGAAATAGCCGATTCGTCACATAGGTCAACTACGTATGAAAGATGTCCTAAACTTTGATTGTCAAGCATCTTTTCCGTTTCTTGAAGACCTTCCCCGTTAATGTCAACCAAGATGAGGCGAGCACCCAAGCGGGAAGATTCGACGGCCGTCGCCCTTCCTATTCCCGAACCAGCTCCCGTGACCAATATGGTCTTGTCTTTGAGCGAATAAGGATTATACTCCATATTTATTCCAATTCTACTAATTGCGAAACGACAATATCTTTGGTTTCAAAATAGACCGCTCCCCAAGAGAGGCCTACTCCAAAACCGCACCCGATCCATTTCGTCTGTTTTTGTTCAACTTTACCCTTCAACTGCGACACTATAGTGAGCGGGATGGACGCTGATGCGGTGTTCCCGAAATCCTGCAGACAATACGGGACTTTCTCTTCGGGAAGTTTCAACTTCGTGCGGATTTTCTCGTTCATCAACAGATTCGCCTGATGGAAAATAAAGTAATCACAATCCATGTAATCAAAACCGAAATGTTCGGCGAGACGTTTCACTGATTTGGGTCCCATGGTAATGCCGAATGAGAAGACATCCATTCCTTTCATCCTGGACTGAAGCCGATTGAGCATGTGTCCGTCCACATCTTCCGGAACAAACGATTGGTCAGTGAATTGGTTGCGGGCACCGCCGTCTGGAATAATGAGCGCATCATATCCGCTCCCGTCGGTTCCAAAATAGAATTGGATGGCAGGAGCGCCTTCGCAAAATTCCAATGCGGTTACCGCGCCGGCGTGTCCGAACAACGGGTCAACGTAAGCAATGCGTCGTTTGGCATCCCCGCTCATCAGAAGCACTTTACGAATGGTGCCGCAGGAGAGCAAGGACACGGCGTAACTAAGTCCATAAACCCAACCCGAACAACCAAGCGAGAGGTCTGCCGTATAACACTCTTTGGAAAGTCCCAGCCGTTCTTGCAAAATACAGGCCGTTGCGGGAAGGATGTAATCGGCGTGTTGGGACACGAAAATAATCGCATCTATTTCCTTTTTATCCCAGCCCAAGTCGGCAATCAATTTCTCGGAAGCCGCGCAACAAAGGTCCCCAGCCGTGTATTTTTCAGATATACGATGGTTCTTCACACCTGTCGAGCTGATGAAAGACGCGGCACTGTATTGGCCGGAATCCACCACCTCATTGGTGAGAACATCTTTGGGAACGCCCGTCGAAAAACCGGCGATCCGCACATTTTGAAAGCTGAGATAGGCCATTACAGCTTACTTTTTACGATTTCGAATAATTCTCCTATCGTATTTGCCGCCTTCATGTCATCACCCTTCAGGGTAACATCATACTCCTCGTCAACCATTGCAATGACGGAAAGAGCGATCAGGGAACTCCATTCATCCAATTCACGGAATTGGGTTTCTGCTTTAAATTCCTCAACTGGCGTGTCATCAAACTGACTCGCGAAATTTTCAATAAATTCTTTGATTTCCATAACTTTAAATGATTTATGGGCGATTTGCCCGTTGTTAATATAAAAAAACGTTCTATATTTTCACATAAGAACTCTGGCAGGATTACCATAAACGGTAGTCCCAGCTTTAACCTTTCGAATGACAAAACTACCTGCTCCCACATGCGCCCCGTCCTCCACTTTAACACCAAAATTCACCACGGCACCGGTATAGATGTCCACTTCGTTCCCAATTTTAGATTCCCCGACGCAAGTCACATGAGTGTCAATACGGGTGAAATCGCCAATTACCACATCGTGACCGATAGTTGTGAATGGCTGAATCATATTAAAACTACCCAAATGAGAATCCGCACCAACGCTAACGTATGGGCATATGATATTTCCCTCTCCCATCTGCACATTGGTACGAATTCGTGCGTCTGTATGTATGATGTTGATGAATTGCGCACCTAACGCCCGCAAATTCTCTATACAAGATTTCCGACTTGGCCCACCTATGGAACAAGCAAAAACATCGTCAGGCTGCGGCTTGTATTCTGAAATCGTCCCTATGATTGGAGGGTAATTGGGAAAACCATCCAAAGCATGAAGATTGTCATCAATAAAACCTTTAATCAAAAAATCCGTACTATATCCGATACTTTCCTTGGCAATGCCATAAAGGGTACGGCCCATGCCACCAGCGGCAATAATTATCAAATGTCTCATGAATAGTGTATTTGTTTTAATCTCTTTTCAAAACATGCCTGTATTTATTGACTATCGAATCAAGATCAATTGGTTTTTTCGTGATTCTAAACCAAACATACTCGAGAACACAGAATGGTATCATATAGAAATTTTTATTGTTATAACCAGACATTTTTCTACAGGCCTTTTGAATAGATTTGTATGTTTTTATTTCAAAATCATCATAATCAAATGTCAAATCCGTGTCTATTCTTTGATTGGCATACCTGTGATCAACCATCACACAAACGGATCCATTGCCTTCGTTTCCCAAGTTCCTTACTTTTGAAACCGCAGGGAAAATACAATATTTTTCTTCCAACACACAATATATTCTATACATAACGTCCGCAAAAAATCCTTGATACCTATGCAGCAACCGTCTCACTGTTGAATAGTGACCCGCCTTCCAAAGCTTGATCACCGCAGACCATGAAAATATGATTTCTTCAGCTTTTTCTTTATTACTCACATAATTCTTTGGCCCTTTATCCACCCAACGACCAATCCCCCAAGCTGAATAATATTGCATAGGGTATGCGTTTTTATCATATCCCTTTATTTTTTCCATATAACTAAAAGGATAATTGAATCCACATATAGCTAAAACATCGGGATCTTTTTCGTATTTTTCCAACCCTTTATTTATATATTCCAAAAAATTGGGAGAGAACTCATTGTCATCCTCTGAAAGAATGTATCGGTCAAAACGACTCTTCACCTCTTCCAATAAGGCTCTTGTATTCCTCCTTTGTCCATAATTTGTCTCTCTTTTATATATATGAACAGCCTTAAAACCACTTATTTTTTCCGTATATAAGCATATTTGTCGATAGCCATCCCAATGGCTATCATTTGCTGGATAATCAATTCCAATAAACAACTCTGTTTGATCAGCACCTGTACATTTTGACAAAGATTCAATGCAACGAACGAATGTATCATAACGACACAGCGTTGGGATGACAACAGGTGCAAACGTTTTAATTTCCATAGCTCAAAAATATTATTATTGCCATATAAATGAATACTTCACAAAATCGTTAGTATAAACCATATAAAAAAACATCAGAACAAACAACAGCAAATAAAACACTCCAAAAAAACGCCAAGTGGATTTTCCTGAACTAAAACAATAATAGACAAAATACGCATACATAATCGTATTAAAATTTGAAAAAAAGGAGAAAGGTCTATTTAATATGATAGAGTCTCCGACAAGAAAAGCACTAATGACACGAATAAACCAAAGGCTATAGATGATATTAAAAAATGAAGAGTTATAAAACATTTTTAATTGACGACTTAACAAAAGGATGGGAAGAGTTCTAAAAATATTTATAAAGATTCCATATCCCGTATTTGTCTGAAATCGTGCTCTGGAATTCAATGAATCTACTTCCAAAAATCTAAACACATAGCTTTTGTAACCAAAGAGATCTGTGAAAAAGAAAAACGGTTTTCTTAATAGTTCAATAAACCATGTACTAAAACGATAAGAGATAATCAATGCAACAAGATAAAACAGCAATTGCCATGATATTTTGCCAAACAAGTCTTTTCTCCATAGGAAAAGTGGATAAAGAATGACAAGTACTAATGACGCTTTGTGAAAGCAAAAAGCTATTGCCACACAAAGCAAAAACTTCCAAAGTTTTCTTTCATCTAAATATTTTAATGATACTAAAAACACTCCTGCGGCAATTTCTTGTCTTATGATATTCATCCACGACATATAACCATGCCCTATTATCAAGAAAAAGGCCAAGAGTGGAAACAAAAAACGCTGATGCCGAAAAACATAGTATAACAGGGTGATTTGCAAAAAAGCCCACACGCTGAAAAAAACAGGGTAACCAAACCCCATTTTTCTCAAAATAGAACTAATTGTGCGAAAAAGAACCTC
>JAEEUY010000016.1 GCA_016290715.1 Bacteroidales bacterium | reverse complement strand
TAACACTCACTCTATCAGGAGCAGCATTTTTTATGTTCATAGCTGTTTTATGAGCATACGGACAATATTGGCAATGCATGCCCGTGTACATTTCCAACACCACATTTTTTTTACCGGGAGTGGTGGAAACAAATACTTCTTCCTGGGCAAATATCGCTCCAATGCAAAGAAATACAATGATAAAGGATAAAAATTTTTTCATACGAAGTGATTTTATATGGGAATAATATTCATTTTATCAAAAAATAACGTGGCAAAAATAAGAAAAAAAATGGTATTAAAAATGATTTAAAAACTTTTTACTAATTTTGCCGCCCGTTTGAAACAAATAACATAAAAATATGATATACTTAGACAATTCTGCAACCACATTTCCGAAACCCGCTGAGGTTTATGATTTTATGAATGATTTTTATCGCCATCATGGGGTCAATCCCGGGCGATCGGGCTTTGATGCCGCTATAGAAACCGGAGAGTTAGTTTCGGATACCCGAAAAATGCTTACGCAACTCTTTAATGGGGGAAGTGATTCCAACCGTCTTACATTCAGTTATAATGCGACAGATTCTCTTAACATCATCATACAAGGCATTGTTGAAAAAGGAATGCATGTTATAACAACCATGCTCGAACACAATTCGGTGCTCCGTCCCTTATATTCTTTGGAGCAAAAAGGGCTGTGCGAAGTAACCTACCTCCCCTTTGACGAAAGAGGCTATGTAAATCCTGATGATGTGAAGAAAGCCATCAAGTCCAACACCAAATTGATGGTTTGCACCCATTGTTCCAATGTTATTGGCACCATTCAGCCTCTAAAGGAAATTGGTAAAATCTGCAAAGAAAATGGCGTGATTTTCGTGGTTGACGGGAGCCAAGGCGCGGGCGCTGTTGATATAGACATGCAAGAAAACAATATAGATGTGTATTGTTTTACGGGACACAAATGCTTGATGGGGCCCACTGGCATCGGAGGGTCCTACGTTCGTGAGGGTGTGAATATTCATCATACACGCTACGGCGGTACAGGGGTCCGTTCTGCCGTTCCCGGCCATTTGG
This sequence comes from Bacteroidales bacterium, assembly GCA_016290715.1. Taxonomy (GTDB): domain Bacteria; phylum Bacteroidota; class Bacteroidia; order Bacteroidales; family WCHB1-69; genus UBA1756. The sequence continues at coordinate 3,191 of JAEEUY010000016.1, read as the reverse complement.
AAGAATACCCTTACCGTTTGGAAACAGGAACCATCAACTTGTTGGGTATTGCCGGACTTCATGCCGGAGTGAAATGGATCACCCAAAAGGGAATTATGAATATTCATCATGAAGAGATGCGTTTATGGAAAAAATTACGCGACGGTTTGCGTGAAATTGAAGGTGTAACCATCTATTGTGCAACCTCTATAGAAAACCAAAATCCTGTTATCTCATTCAATATAAAAGGGTTTGATGCATCTGATGTGGGCACTATGTTGGATGTGGACTACGACATTGCTTGTCGTACCGGTTTGCAATGCGCACCGAAGGTGCATGTGGGTATTGGCACCTTTGATATGCACGGTACCGTTCGTTTAAGTATCGGCGCTTTCAATACAGATGCAGAGATTGAAACGGCTATCGCAGCGGTTAAAGAAATCGCAGCAATCAAGAATTAATGACATACATCTTTCTGAATACGAAAAGCCTTAAAATGAGCAACCCTCTTTTAAGGCTTTTTTACTCCCCTACTCCCACCATATCCGCTGGATTCGTGAATTTCTTTTGAACACAATAAACACCAATAATGACAATCAGAGTCCCCGCTATTTTATGCACTGTAAATTTTTCATCTAAAGCAAAGTAGGAAAAAATAGCAGTAACCACGGGAATGAGATTTGTAAAAGTTTGCGACCGTCCCAGTCCTACTTTTTGCAACGCCTTCACATAAAAAATAAAGGCAAGGGAGGAGCAACAAACAGCCAAAACCAGCAGATTAACACACAAATGAGGTTGTGCAAAAGCACTCCATTGGTGTGCCATTTCGGCGGGATTGTGCAGCAAAAGAAACAGGGGAAGGAAAAGCACTCCCCCTATTGTATTTTGGCAGGTAACTATAAATACGGGATGATATTTTTCAGACACTTTGCGAATGAAGAAACTATAACCCACGGAGGAGAGTACGGCGCAGGCGGCTAAAAACACGCCCAAACCATGAAACAATTCTCCGGAAACATCGGGAAAAAGCATAACCACAATTCCCAAGACAGAGATAAACACCCCGATGATGTTGAGTCTGGTCAGGTTTTCTTTAAAATAAAAAATGGAAAGGAAAAGGGTAAACACGGGAATAGTGGCAATAATAACCGACACCACGGTCGGGTCGGCGTATTGCAAACTATAGGTTTCAAATAAGAAGTAAAGAAATGGCTCAAAACAACTGAGCGCGAATAAGTTAATAAAATCATTAACGGTTATTTCGCTCCACTTTGGCCGATAAAACAACCCTGTAACCACCATCAATAAGGTGGATGCAATCAGCAAGCGAAAAAAGATGATAGCTATGGGAGTGATGGTTTCTAATAACGATTTGGTAAAAATAAAGGATACCCCCCAAAAGATTGTGGAAAAGAGCAAAAGCAGGTAATAAAATAGACGATTGTTACGAGCCATCCGTTATTAAAACATTATGTTTCAATGATTTTCTTCTCAGGTTGTGAATCCCACAATACAATTTCCTCCATATATTTATTGAAGAACTTGTATTGCAAGATATGACAATTGTTGTTCTCTTTTAGGCGAATCCATTTTTTATACTTAAAGAACCACTTCCACTGAATAGACGGAAATCCTTTGGTAAGATAGGCATATACAAAAGGATGTACCTCAATGGCAATTCTGTTTTCTATCTGTTTTTGGAAGAGAAAATCAATGATATTTTCAAGATTTTCGATGATGAGAATGGCAGGTTTTATTTTCCCCGTACCGTAGCAGACAGGGCATTTTTCAAGGATGTCAATGTTGGTGATGGGACGCACACGCTGGCGGGTGATTTGCATCAAACCGAACTTGCTCAATGGAAGGATGTTGTGTCGGGCGCGGTCGGGAGCCATCAGTTCTGACATTCTTTTATAGAGTGCTGTACGGTTAGCGGCTTCGTTCATATCAATGAAATCGACCACAATAATGCCGCCAATGTCCCGCAACCGCATCTGGCGTGCAATTTCTTCTGCTGCCGTCATATTCACCTGAAGAGCATTTTCTTCCTGACTATTCGAGGATTTGATACGATTGCCGCTATTCACATCAATCACGCACATCGCCTCCGTTTGCTCAATAAAGATATATATTCCATTTTTGATGGTGACAATTTTACCGAAAGACCCTTTAATCTGCCGCGCCACATTAAAGGTTTCAAAAATAGGTTCTTTTTCTTTATAGAATTTGACAATATCTTTGTCGGAGAAAGCTTTAACGTAATTTCTTACTTCTGTGTACAAATCTTTATCATCAATATAAATAGCGTGGAAAGAATTGTTCAACAGATCGCGAATGAGCACGGAAGTGCGGTCTAATTCGGCTGCCACCTTTGCAGGGGGGACCACTTCCGACAGTTTGTCAACCATGCTATTCCACCGGTCAAGCAGTTGTTCAATGTCTTTTTCAATGTCTTCTGCTGAAACGCCCTGAGCCACCGTACGGATGATTGCCCCGAAATTCTTTGGTTTCAAGCCGGATACAATCTGACGCAACCGTTTGCGTTCAGGATTCCCCTTGACTTTTTGTGAAACCAAAATCTTGTCGCTGAAAGGCAGAAGCACAACGAATCTGCCGGCGATAGAGATTTCGGTGGTTACCCTCGGGCCTTTGGTAGAAATGCTTTCCTTGGCAATTTGGACAAGCACGCTTTGGCCTGTGCTAAAAACATCGGAGATTTTTCCCACTTTACCAACAGTGGGCTGCTTTTCTATGGCGGACAAACTACGTTTGGAACTGGTGGAGACCATCTTGACAAATTCGTTCATCATGCGTGTAGTCGGACTGATATCCAGATAATGCAGAAAAGCATTTTTTTCGCTGCCTATATTGACGAAGGCAGCGTTAAGTCCTGGCATGATTTTCTGAATTTTTCCTAAGTATATGTTACCGACTCCGAATTGTTCCGAGGTTTGTTCGTGGTGCAATTCCACTAATTTACTATCCTCAAGGAGTGCAATTTGGACTTCGGTAGGATGGGAAGTAATGATTAATTCTTTATTGATTTCAGACATACTCGTAGGGTTTCAAAAAAAGAAAAACTAAATTGAGGAAGAAACCACAATTTAGTTTTTTTTAAGTAAGAGACACAAGAAAAGCATTATCTCTTCTTATGTCTGTTCTTTCTTAGACGTTTTTTTCTTTTGTGGGTAGACATCTTGTGTCTTTTTCTT
>JAEEUY010000177.1 GCA_016290715.1 Bacteroidales bacterium | reverse complement strand
CCGCGGAATCCGGGTTGCGCCACGATAAAAGGAGTGTCTTCATAGCCTTCCAAAATGGCAAAATTGGCCACATTGGATTGGGTGGCCGGTCCCATATAATAGGTTTTCGCTTTTCGTTCCTTCACAAAAAATCCTTTATTGAAAAGCGTGAAGAGAGGTCTCTTCTCGTAGATCTCCACTTTGATTCCTGCCACCGACATGGTGTTCACTGCATCTGGAATACCCTTTTGGGTAACGGGGATTTGTATGCGAATATTGAGCATTGTGGCGAGCAGCGCCTGTACTTTCTCTTCAACTGCCGGAATAGAGTCGGAGAGCATCCAACCTTGGGGTGTGCGGATGAGCAGCACATGGTTTTCGTGCATGTCGGCGATAAATATTTTGGTGACTGCCGAGCTGTCCTTGATGGCAAACATATCCTCTTGAAGCTGTTTGCCGTGGAAAATAAGGTTGTTTTTCCACAAAACAAGCAAAAGACAGCCAATGAGGAGTACGATGGCAACAATAATGGTGATGATATTTTTTTTGTTTTTCATGGTTAGCGTGCAGTTTTAAGGGAATAATGTTTGTATTTTCTTGTTCTAATGAACAAGATAATGCTTCCGGCCACAACGAGCAAGAGAATGGGCAGGCCAATATTGAGCAGTTGGTATTTCATCTTCACCTCGCCTTGCATGGTTTGGCGTGTGTCCAAGGTGCCGATTTGGAAAATTTTAGAACGGAGCTCAATAAGATCTTCATTTCCGCACAGATAGTCAACGCAGTTGATTAAAAATTCGGTATTGCCGTAGAATTTTTTCAATTGATGGTCGAAGCCGGTGGGGTAAGGGCCCACCAAGGTATCGAAGTAATTGCGGATAATATCGCCGTCGGAGATGAAAATCTGTTTGGTTTCGGGACTCTCATAGAGAACGTTGAATTCTTTCACAGTGTCGAGTTCCATGGGCAGAAATCCAGCATAGGCTGATTTGAACTTCCCTTCCACGAGTACTGCAACAGCTTTGTGTTGGGCATTGAACTCTTCCGGATTGGGTTTTGCGAAGCCGACAGCTTCGGTTACGATGGCGGGGGTGGGTATGAGTTTGCAACTGTCGGATGTAGTGGCTAATACGGTTTTTGTTAATCCGTCATCTTTTCCTACAAAGTCGATTGTGCCTGCAAAACAGGAGCGCATAGAAGCGATTTTCTGTGTGATGGGATGGTTTTCAAAATGAGTGATGTTGAGGGCGTAAGGGAAAATCATCGTCTGCACTTTGTTTGTCTGGCTATTGATGATGGGAATGGCCTGGCAGCTGCCAATATCTTGAATTAGGTTGGTGTTGAAGCGCACGCCATAACGGAAAAACACATGTTCCAACTTTGTGCGGGCGGGCATTGCTAAAAAGGCGGATTTGTTAGCCAAACTATCAATGGAAGCATCGGTGGCATCGTATAACCAAAGCACCTTTCCACCCCTCATAATATGTTGGTCAATAACAAATTTATCTCTGTTATTGAACATTTTGGTTGGCTGGGCAATGATGAGCAGGTCGTATTTGTTTCCATTATCTTTTATCGTTTTCAGCGTGGAATCGGCAATGGATATTTTTCGCAAAGCATTGATTCTTCCATTAATGGAATCTCTGGTTACATTATAAAAATTTTGCATTCCGTACCCTAACTGCAAATCCATCCATGAGGTGTTCAGGTAGTTCAACTCCCCATGCCCATCAATAAAAGCGATATCTGATTTTTTTTGAGTGACCAAACTTTTGATGGCGAGCATCAGGTTGTATTCAATACGCATATAAGAGTAGTCTTCAATGGAGTATCGGTTGCTAACGTCAGGTTCGATAAGGGTAGCGGGACATTCGCGTGTTTTGTAGGCCACCATCGCTCCGGGAATGATGTATTTGGTGGATTGTCCGGCAGCGTATTGTTCCCGAATAGGCGTGGGGTAGAGCCCTTTATGTGCCAGTTCGCTATAGATAGCATTGATTTCCACTGGCGTTTTCCCTTCAGTTGGGTCAATGAGTTCAAATTTCACTTTAGAAGAATAACTGCCGAATTCCTCTAACATTTCTTGCGTTTTATGTACAATGGGCTGGTAGGTAACGGGTACCGATTTCCCTGTCATATATACCTTTATATATATGTCATCCTCTAAATTTTTTAGCAATTCGATGGTGGATTGCGATAAGGAGTGGCGATGGTCTTGGGTAAGGTCAATTCTAAAAAACCAGATAGAAGAGATGATATTGATGGCCAAGACAGCAATAATGGTTACGACAATAGAGAGTATGGCGCTTTTTTTAAATGATTTTCCCGTTGTATTTTCTCTTTTTTTCATAAAATCAACAATTAGAAATTACCATTTTCTACTTAATAAAACGATTTTTGTGCCAAAAAGGAAGATGAAAGTGGTGGTGATAAAGTAGATAATATCACGAGAATCCACCACGCCTTTGCTGATAGCCTGATAGTGGTGTTCGATACCTAAACTTTTGATAAAGCCGCCGGCTCCGCCGAAAATACCGAACGAGTAGATGAATTCAAAGCCGAAATGGACAAAAAAGCAGAAGACAGCGCCTAAAATAAAGGCAATGATTTGGTTGTTCGTGAGGGAGGAAGCGAAAATACCAATCGAAATGAAAATGATGCCTAATAAAAACAAGCCGATGTATGACCCCCATGTGCTTCCCAAATCAATATTCCCAATAGGATTCCCTAATTTCCAGATTGTGAAAACGTAGAGTAGGGTGGGCAATAGGGCAATCAACAGAAAGGTTACACAGGCAAGAAATTTGGCCCCAATAATGGCGTTGTCGGAAAGCGGCTTGGTGAACAATAACTCCATTGTTCCCGACTTTTTTTCTTCGGAGAACGTACGCATCGTAATGGCTGGAATCAAGAATAAAAACAGATAACAGGAAATGCTGAACAACCCTTGCAAATCAGCCATGTTCATTTCAAAAATATTGTAATAGTTGGAAAATACCCATAAAAAAAGTCCGGTTACAACTAAAAAAGTTCCCATGATGATGTAGCCCATGATGGAACTGAAAAATGCTTTTATTTCTTTGGTATATAAAGTAAACATAGCGATGATTAACCTTTTTTGTTTTTCTTTTCAGCTTTTTCAAATGCTTTTACTTTTTGTGCAGCATCAGCGGCGGCGCGAGAAAAGTTAGTGGTGTTCAGTTTGCCGCCGACCGCTTTTTGTAGCCAATACTGGGGAATCAGCTTCCCTTGGGAGAAGATACGTTCCACTTCAGTACCTAAATTCTTATTTTGGAAATAGTTTTCTAACTGAAAACTAATTAAATAACCAATAGGATAAGCAGGAAGGTAGAGTGGCGAGTCAATCATGTGGGAGTAAATAGCCAAGATGGTCTGGTCTTTAATTTTGAAGACGGGTGCATAATAAAGATTCCAAATCTCTTTAGCCATAGCGATCACCGCTTCTTTCAACTCATCGGCGGTTGCATCAGGATGTGCGTACATCCATTGCCAAACGTGAATGTCTAACAAAGCTACACCCATGATTTCATAGCAACTCCAAAAATTGTCTAAGATATCATAGTAGCGGGAGATGGTATCCACTGCCGATATTCCCAATAGTTGCAAATCACGTTGTTGGAAGGTAAAAGCCAACGCTTCGGTAAAGGCAGTGTTGGGAACCCCAGCTAAAAAGTAATTGGGGACGTTGTGGAGTGAGAATGTTTGCTCCACATTATGTCCAAATTCATGAATGCCGATATTGTAGCCTTTATAATCCATCCCTTTTTCTCCGATACGGGTCCTCAAACGGGCATTATCGCTGCGCATCAATGCTTCCCATGCGTGCCCTGCCCCTACAGAGGCATCTACGGTAACATGTGAACAAATGAATTCTGCCTTTTCTTTCGTGAATCCTAATTTTTGAAGAATGTTAGGCAGGTCTTCTGCGAAAGCTTCTTTGGTGGGATATTTCTTTTGTGTGATACGATCTAAATCGTACTCGGAAATGGAAGAACGGTTCTTAAAACCATTATACCAAATATCGAACGGTTCTAATTTCCTCCCTAATTTTTTGGAAATCAAATCGGCTACGGTGGCTACTTCGGGACAAGACAAGAAAGTGGTGAACAATTTTTCCACTTCGGGCAGGGAGATTTCCAAGTCGTCGTCGAAACGGCGGGTCAGATAGGTGGAATTTCCCGGATAGTAGGCATCGCTGGCTTGAATGGCTTTGAAATTGTTGAGCAAGTATTGATAGCGCACATTCTTTTCCGAACCATAAATCATTTCAATTCCGTTAGGAAGAACGAACTTGTTGGAAGAGGGTTTCCATGGGTATTCGCTTCCGTTGATGGCTTCTTTCGGAATGGATTGGGAAATGATTCGGTTCATGATGGTGTAGATCAGTTGCTGTTTTTCCAGCCCATGATTGGCATCCGCGTAAGCTGCTTTCAATTCATCGCGCAATCCCCAATGGCTGATTAGCTTGATGTTTTTTGTCCATAAGCGCTGTCCTTCACGGTTGACCACTTCACCCATGTGAATATTGTAGTTGGAGATGTAGTTGTCGGCGGCAGTAGTGGCGGCGGTTATAGCTTGTTCTATTTCCGCAGGAATACGGGAGGTGAACATATCTCCCAAACGAGCGTAGCCCCATTCGTTGTTATTCCATTTCGCTGCATTTTGCGTTTTTTCCGCCAAAGTGAAATGAGGGAAATTCAAGGTGATAATGAAGGCTATCTTGTTAGCGAACATATCATTGTTGAGATGAGCCAACCCATTGTAGGCGGCAAACAGTTCGTCGATAGGCAGTTGTTGGTAGCCCGTAACGTGTATGGGGAGACTTAAATCAATGATAACCCGATTGTTGTGTCCTAAGATAGACTCAAAATTTTGGCATAGGCGATTGAAAAGTTGTTGCTTTTCAGTGGTATTCTTACAGAAATTATCGGTACAGAATTGGACAAACTGTTCAGGAGTCCCATCTTCTGCAGTCCACAAGGCGGCTGTCTGATTCACACCTTTTGTAACAAGGTCTTTGGGAATTTGGGAATTTTTAGAGATGTTGGCAATGACGCGTTGGGTGATTTCGTTAGAAATATTTTGAGCCGACAAGAAAAGGGTACCACAAATAAGCATGAAAGCGAGGCAAATATTTTTCATAAAATTGTAATTATTTTAATAAGAGGGAATTGTAATGTTGCAAACAATCCAAAACATTTGTTTTAACATGGATAAAGTCATCGGTGCCGGCGGCTTTGAGAGCCTCGATACTGTCGGTAGGATTACCGGCTACGATGAAGATGAACCCTTTTGCTTTGGCTGCTTTGGCTGCTTCGATTCCCAAAGTGGCATATTCTTCGTCGGAACTACAGATAACGATAATGTCGGCTTTGACTGCTTCAGCTGCTTTAATCCCTTCGTCAACGGTGGCAAATCCGGTATTGTCCAAGATTTCGTAGCCAGCGCAGCCGAAGAAATTGGTAACGAAGCCGGCACGTGCCTGGCGCATAGCCAAGTTGCCTATTTTCAGTAAGAAAACTTTCGGGCGACCGTGGGTTTGTGCATATTTTTCGGTAGCCAAACGCAACTCTTCAAATGCCGCTGCACCACGATAGGTTTTTAATCCGGCACATGGTTTCGCTTCTTTTTTATCCCCCAACTTGTCAAGCATCGATTCATTAATGTTAGGATATTGGTTGGTTCCCAATAAGATATATTTTCTCGTGGCAATGTTCATGTTGCGCTTTTGACAGCTTTCTTCAATGGCTTTTTGGATGTCGCCACGGAGAATCAAGTTGATGATACCTCCTTCGCTTTCTACGCTTTGGAAAAGTTTCCAAGCATTTTCGGCGATTGAATCTGTCAGATTTTCAATATAATAAGAACCGGCAGCGGGGTCCACAACTTTATCGAAATAGGATTCTTCTTTCAAAATGATTTGAGGGTTGCGGCTCATTCTTCTTGAAAATTCGTCATTGTCTTTGTACGCGGCATCAAAAGGTTGCAGTGTGATAGCATCTGCTCCGCCGAGGGCAGCTGACATTCCCTCTGTAGTGTTTCTTAACATGTTAACGTAAGGGTCGTAAATGGTCATATTCCATGTGGAAGCCACGGAGTTGAGGCGAATTTGATATCCATTATCATTTTGTGGATGATATTGTTCAAGCATCGTTGCCCATAATAGGCGAGCGGCTCTTAATTTGGCAATTTCCATGAAATAATTGGAGGATATGGAGAACGTAAACTCCATTTTTTCAGCAATTTGATCAATGGTTAATCCATGTTCGGTGGCAAAAGCGAGGTATTCATTGGCCATTCCGAGTGCATATCCCAATTCTTGTACAATGGTAGCTCCGCCGTTGTGCAGTAAGATGCCTTGTATATTGATGACTTTGAAATGAGGCATGCTGGCAGTCAGTTTTACTAACTCAATGATTTCTTGGAGGTCTTCGTTTTGGGAATGGTAGAATTGGGCATGACTTAAGCAGTAGGCAATCGCATCAAAGTTGACATCCCCTTTAATCTGCTTTTTATCAAATTTTTGTTCATCAAGATAGGCGATAAAACTTTTAACGATACCGAGATACGACGTGGCATGGCGAAGTTGGATGCCGACACGATTCAGGTCGATGCCATGGAGCAACTTCCCCCAGTCGTCAGTTGTTTGCACATTTTTTACGTTTAACGAGAGAGTGGTCGCCCCTCCTTTTACCGATTCAATGGCAATTTGATTGGCCTTAACAAGATCTTCTTCAGTGATTTCCTGTACAATTTCCCATGCGTTGTCGGTGATTTTCGTACTACGGGTGTATGGGAACTCGTTGGGGAGCGCATTGAGATAGTCGATATCTTTCAAGTCTTCTGCTCTATAGTAGGGACGCACTTTAAAACCCTCATCTGTACGCCATACCAATTTGCGCTCATAATCAGCACCTTTAAGATCTTTTTGAATCACTTCCTCCCATTTTTCGGTAGAAATGGGTTCAAATTCATTGAATAATTTTTCGTTAGCCATATCAATATTTTTTTACTAATTAATTCAAAATAATGTTGTTTGAAAAAACTTGCAAAAGTAATCATTATTTTTCAAATATGGGAGAAGTTTCTCATCGATTTTTGCAAAGATAACTTTTGAGCGAAAAAGGCATTAACCACAATAAAATTGTATATTTGCACCCCAATTTAAAAGATGGAGAGAAGTCTTAATGAATAAGAATAATTGGTTTGTTGTTATCCTTGCCTTTTTGCTTGGGGTAACGGTTGCTCTTGCTGTTTTTAAGAAAATGAACTCGCGGGTGGCTGGCATTGCTGCTTCGGAGAATGGGAAATTAGCGGAAGTGCTTTCCTATATTGACAAGTATTATTTGGATACGGTAAATAGAGATTTGCTTTTAGAGGGGGCCATTCAAGGAATGCTTTCATCGTTAGATCCGCACTCCACTTATGCTACTGCAACAGCCAATAAGGAGTTTATGGAGGATATAAATGGTGCGTTTGAGGGGGTGGGAATACAGTTTAACATCATGAATGACACGGTAATGGTGATTGCTACGGTGAGTGGAGGTCCCTCGGAAAAAGTCGGGATTCGTGCAGGAGACCGTATCGTTTCGGTGGATGATGAAAATATTGCTGGAATAGGAATTACGAGCGAGCAGGTTTTTAAAAGTCTGCGAGGGAGAAAAGGAACCACTGTCAAGGTGGGCATCATGCGCCAGGGATTCAAAGAAGTGTATTCTTATCAGGTAACCCGTGATGTGATTCCTACTTATACGGTGGATGTGGCTTATATGCTGAATGACCAAACCGGATACATCAAGGTTAACCAGTTTGGCGAAAATACTTATAATGAATTTATTACAGCTCTTGGCAAACTGAAAAAAGAGGGAATGCAATCACTGGTGCTGGATTTGCGGGGGAATCCGGGAGGGTATCTGCTTACGGCTATCAATATTTGCGATGTGTTTTTGCCAAAAGGGGAAATGATTGTTTATACAGAGGGGGCTAAGGTGCCGTCAGATAAGATGTATGCTACCGAGCGAGGTGGTTTTGAAACAGGCAAATTGGTGGTGCTGGTGGATGATTTTAGCGCTTCGGCCAGCGAAATTGTTGCAGGAGCTGTCCAAGATAACGACCGCGGCTGGGTGGTTGGCCGCCGCTCATTCGGAAAAGGACTTGTGCAACAACAATTTATACTCTCCGACAACTCCTCTTTGAAATTGACGGTGGCACGCTATCATACCCCCAGCGGACGCTGTATCCAACGTGAATATGTAAATGGAATTGACGATTATTACGGGGATTTGCTCCGCCGTTACGATAATGGGGAAATGGATTTTGCCGATAGCATCAAATTCGACGAAAACCTGAAATACAAAACGAAAAAAGGACGTGTTGTTTATGGCGGTGGCGGTATTATGCCCGACTTCTTCGTGCCTCTCGACCGCGATAGCAATGTGATGGCTTTTAATCAAATGTTTAATTCGGGATTGATGGTTGAATTTGCCTTCAATT
>JAEEUY010000176.1 GCA_016290715.1 Bacteroidales bacterium | reverse complement strand
CTGTTCCTTTTAGTCAAAGTCGCTTTTAATAATAGGCATACAACGATGACCCACTGTATTTCAATGCGCTCAAACAGTGTAAACTTTTTAACGCTTTATTACATCATTTTTTTTAACGTTTTTTTCATCAAGGCCATATTTGGCGGCGGCATGGAGTCACTGCATCCGCAGCAGGAAGTAATGATGCGTGCAGCATGCACGCTATCTTAGTAATCTCATATCAGCAGAACGAAGTGGAGCGTAGTATGAGGTAGGCAATAGCGATGGCAACCAGCGTGCGGGCGGCACGCTACCTATTATCTGTCAGCGTTTATATAGATAGTCGCATACAACCCCCACTCTGCGCTTCGTTTGAAGTGGATTTATTGAGAGTTCGTTTCTTTGGAACGTTTAGCAGACATCAATAATCATACTCTAACCAAAACTAATTACTTGAAGCACCTAATTTCACACATAATAGGGATAACAAAACGCCTTTCAGCCGCCTACTTTTGCACGTTCAAAAAGAAACAAGGATGAGATCTTTCACACACTTTTCATTACTCCTCATTTTCATTAGTATGTGCACAGCTTTAACGGCACAAGATACCATTCGCACCATCCAACACATTGGAGAAAATGACAGTTTGAAACCGAAAAGCCGCCTTACCATCGGCGGCTATGGTGAAGCCGTTTACAAGTACAACTTTTATAGCGACAACATGTTCCGCTATTCACATGCTGAAAAATATGCAAACGCAAAAGGACACGGACGTGCGGATCTTCCTCATGCCGTATTTTTATTAGGATATGACTTCGGTCATGGGTGGACTTTTAACACAGAAATAGAGTTTGAACACGGCGGTACAGAATCTGCCATAGAGATAGAAGCAGAAGAAACCGGTGAATTTGAGAAAGAGATAGAACGTGGTGGCGAGGTGGCCTTGGAACAATTCTGGATTCAGAAATCATTTTTGGATTCCAAAATCAACATCCGCGCCGGCCATATTGTTGTCCCCGTAGGCGGCACCAACAATGCCCATCTTCCCAACGAATTCTTCGGCCTTTATCGCCCTGAAGGGGAAAATACCATTATTCCTTGCACTTGGCATGAGACAGGCATTGAATTATGGGGACACATCAAGGGATGGCGCTATGATATTATGATTATTCCAGCCCTCAACTCCAATATGTTTAACGCCTCGGGGTGGATTCATGATGGTTCTGCCTCACCTTACGAGTTCCGTGTGGCCAACAAGTTAGCCGTAGCCGCCCGAATTGACAACAACAGCATCAAAGGGTTGCACATCGGCATAAGCGGATATGTTGGCAACTGCTTCCGCAACGACATCATTACCGACGACAAAGCCAGCAAGTACAACAAAGTAAAAGGGACTGTGGCTATCGGTGCTCTTGACTTCAGTTACAAACATCAAGGTTTCATCCTCCGTGGAAACGGCTTATATGGCTATCTTTCTGATGCCGGATTGATATCCACCTACAACGCCTCACAAATTAACAGCTCACAGTCGCCATACCCGCATACATTGGTTGGCAAAATGGCATGGACTGCCGGAGGTGAAATAGGATACGATTTTTTCAAATTAGTGAAAAACACATCCAAAGCCTATAAACAAAACTTTTTCATCTTCGCCCGTTACGAATACTATGACTCTTATGTCCCCGTAGCTGATGCCACCAGTTACCCATGGAGCGACAGACATTGTATCAGCGGAGGTATTAACTACCGTCCTCTCCCCGAAATCACCTTCAAAGTGGAAGGCGGCATAAGATTACTGCGCTCACAATATAATTCCGAACCATGGATTGGCGCTGGCGTAACTTGGGCAGCCTTTTTTCAAAAACATTACTTCAAAAAATAATAAATAACAATAACTAAAATAAAAAAACAATGAAAAAAAACAGCCTCATTTTCACCATCTGTTTAGCGTTATCATGTATCTTCATTTCATGCAAAGAAGACCAGATAGAAACGGTAAACAAAGACCAGTCCAAGATCTTGGAGCAATACGTAAATCATACGATTGCGCCGACCTACACTAATTTGGCATCCCAAACAGAACAATTGGTTGCCGACCTGCAGGAATTTCGTACAAGTCGCACCCAAGGAAACTTGAACCATGTATGCGAAACTTTCCTCGCTGCCCGTGCATGGTGGGAAAAGAGTGAAGCTTTCCTATTCGGTGCCGCCTCCGATTTCGGCATTGACCCGCACATTGACTCATGGCCGTTAGATGTGAATGCCTTTAATACCATGATGTCCAATGCCGCCCAAATACAGGCAATGGACGCAGAAGACGGGGATGTTTATGCTGGAGAAAGATTAGGCAATTCTTTGCTTGGTTTTCATGGAATTGAATATATCCTTTTCCGCAACGGTTCACCAAAGAGTGCCGACGAAATAACTGATTTAGAGTTAATATATGCCATTGCAGTGGCAGGCGATTTGCGCAACCGCTGCTTTCAATTGGAAGTAAGTTGGATAGGTAGCAGAGCTCCAAAATCACACAGAGATAAAGTAGAAGAATTGGAATTGAATACCATGGTCAACAGCGGTAACTATAACTATGGTGAAAACTTAATGAAATCCGGTTCATTAGGAAGCACCTATGCCAGTACAGTCAGTGGATTGATGGCAATTGTGGATGGATGCAAAACCATTGCCGACGAAGTGGGCACCTCCAAAATAGGAAAACCATATAATGGTGAAGACCCCAACTATATCGAATCACCATATAGTCAGAAATCCATCGAAGACTTCTACAACAATATTGTCAGCATTGAAAACGCATACCTTGGTGGAATTGATGGAGAGCAATCCCCCACCCTGTCGCTGCATGCCTATATCGGATCCTTAGATAAAAATCTTGATAATAGAGTAATGAACACCATTGCCTATGCCAAGAACAAAATACAAGCAATGCCCACACCATTTGTTTCAAACTACACCAATCCAGCCAATGCTGAAGCCATTACTGCTTGCCAGACATTGGATGAAGTTCTATCAGAAGTCAACAATCTTTTAAGCAAACAATAATCGTTCATTACAAAAACAACCAAGATGAAAACATCAACCTTTACCAGCAAACTATCGGTAATCATAATTCTTGCGGCACTGCTATGCTGTTCATGTCACAAACCTGAAGAAGAATATACGAAACCGCTATCATG
>JAEEUY010000175.1 GCA_016290715.1 Bacteroidales bacterium | reverse complement strand
GTTGATGGCCAAATTGAGTTGTTCGGCACAGGCATTGTCGCTTTTGATGAAAAAACGTTTGATGATCGTGAGGGCGGTTTCTTCATCAGGGGCAATCGTCAATCGCAAAATGCCTTCATCTTCCCCCCGGAACATGGCTAAAATGCGGTGAGAGGGGGCTTTGGATAATTTTTCGTGACTGTTGAAATAGAGCGTGTATTTTTCTCCTTCTTCCTCTTTCCCTTTGATTACTTTGGTCGTAATGATGGCATCTTGAGTGAAAATTCTACGGATTCTTTCCCTTAAATGGCTGTTTTCAGAAACCCACTCGGCCACAATATCGCGTGCCCCTGCTAAGGCTTCTTCCGCACTATGAACCTGTTTTTGGGGGTTAATAAATTGTTTTACAATATTTTGTAAATTAAGTTCCCGTTGTTTGATGAGAACTTCTGCCAATGGTTCCAGCCCTTTTTCCATAGCTACAGAAGCCTTTGTCTTTCGTTTGGGACGATAGGGGAGATAGAGGTCTTCCAACTCATTCATGGTGGTGGCGGCTTCTATCCTTTGAAGCAGCTCCGGGGTCATTTTTTGCTGCTCTTCAATGGAATCAATAATGCTTGCACGCCGTTTGTCCAATTCAGTCAGTTTGTCAAACAAACTTTTGATATTGCCAATCTGAACTTCATCCAATGAATCTGTGGCCTCTTTTCTATAGCGTGCAATAAAAGGAATGGTGGCTCCCGAACTGAGGAGGTCCAGTACATTTTTTACCTGTTGTTCTTGTAAATCAAGGTTTTGTGCAATGATGCCTGCATAATTTTTTATTGTTGCCATTTTTTTGAATTAGTCAGCAAAAATCGCATTTTTTTTCGTATTTTCGCCGCTTAAATAAAAAAAACTGCAAGGTGAGCATTAAACTGGAATTTGATAAAGATGATTTTGGGAAATATGTGGACTACCGTCTTCTGGCTGTCCATACGAAAAAATCTTTTCCTCAATTCGTTACTGATGTCGCTGAACATTGCCATTGTACTTTTTCTTCTTTGGGAACTTTTATTCCTGCCAACTCTGACTTGTCCCCCCATTTTAAATTAGTGTTTACCCAATTTAATATTCCGGGCAGGGATGAGCAATTTGCGTATAGTTCTGTTGATAAGTTGAATCTGGTGCTGATGTGCAATAAAACCAAGCAGTTCGAAGTGAAGAATCGCATGCCAGCCATGCCTGCGAATGAATTGACGCTCTTTCAGACTGAAGTGGATGCAGACTGTTATGCACTGAACAATAAGGGTGTTTATGTCCATAATTGGCCTTATGCCGATGTGGATTATTTTGCGCTCGTCTTCGGTAAGAAAAATCGCGGTGTGGATGATTTCCTGACTTTTTTTTCTGGACAGAAAACGTTTTCCATGGCTGCAATGGACCATTTTATTCATGGAAATGGCAACAATGTAAAACTTTCAAAAGGAAGGTTCTTTAAAGTGATGGATTTCTTCCAGTCTATTTTTAAATTTTCTGAAAAACGAATTGAGGAATATGTGGAATCAGAGAAGAAATCGCTGGATGGGAAATCATCCAATATTCAAAGTTCAAGAACTTCTTTGAAATCAGCTCCATTATTTTGAAATTATTAATTAAATATACTTTTTTATGAAAAAACTCACATTTTTATTATTGTTCTTATTGGGATCGCTGTTTTGCTTCGCACAAAATAAGGGGGGCGAAAATAATCTGAATAATCAGCCCAAACTCAACAAAACGTCAGCCCCAAGTATGAAAGATGTGGTGGAGGACTGGGAACGCCCTCAAGGAAAACTTAATGCAGCCCGCAAAAATTCAAAAGTTACGATTGATCCGATCATGAAAGCAAAAGTTAGAGAGTACGCCCCTTTTACTCTGTACGCCGATTTAGGCCATTTAACTGAAGGGGAGAAAAAATTAGTGCCCATTTTTATTAAAATAGCTGAAATAATGGACCGGCTTTTCTGGAAACAGACTTTTGGCGACTATCAGCAATTATTGAAAATTGAAGATCCGGCAGCACGCCAGTTTGTGGCTATCCAGTATGGTCCGTGGGATCGTTTGGATGACAACAAGCCTTTCCTCAAAAATTATGGTCCCAAGCCATTGGGATGCCAATATTATCCGCAAGATATGACCGCTGAAGAATTTGCGGAATTTAAGGATCCCAATAAGAACAGCCTTTATACGGTGATTCGTCGCGATGAAAATGGTAAGCTAAAGTCGGTCTGGTATCATGAAGAGTATAAAAAAGAGATCTCCCAAGTGTGCCATCTGTTGGATGAAGCGATTATGATAGCCGACAATAAAGAGATGAAAAAATATTTGATTGAGCGAAAAAAAGCTTTTGAAACCGATGATTATTTCGCCAGCGACATGGCTTGGATGGATATGAAAACCAGCAACATCGACTTTGTGGTAGGCCCTATTGAGAATTATGACGACAAATTGAATGAAGCAAAAGCATCGTATGAGGCATTTGTGCTTGTAAAAGATGTGGAAAGAAGCAAGGAATTGGCGAAATTTGTCAAAATGTTGCCGGAAATCCAAAAACAGCTTCCCTGTGATCCGAAATATAAAACTTTTGTTCCAGGTACTTCTTCTGATTTAAATGTTTATAATGCAATCTATTATGCCGGTGATTGCAATGCGGGGAGCAAAACCATCGCCATCAATCTCCCTAACGACGACCGTGTGCAAGCCAAGAAAGGGGCTCGTCGTTTGCAGTTGCGAAATAGCATGCAGGCTAAGTTCGATAAAATTCTGATGCCGATTGGCAGAGAGCTGATATATGCACCCCAACAAGAATATCTGAAGTTTGATGCCTTTTTCTGGAATGTTACTTTCCATGAAGTGGCACATGGACTTGGCGTGAAGAAAACGGTGAATGGGAAAGGTTCGGTGGATGATGCCATGAAAACCGAAAAAACATCATGGGAAGAGGCAAAAGCCGACATCTTGGGTCTTTTTATTGTTTGCTATC
>JAEEUY010000174.1 GCA_016290715.1 Bacteroidales bacterium | reverse complement strand
TTTCAAAATCATTATTGGGTATCTGCGGTCCTTCTCCTAATTGGGCATACATTTGTGCGGTAACAAATAGACTTAAAAATAAAAGTAAAACTTTCTTTTTCATTTAACTATTGATTTAAATTCATAATAAACTTTCAAAAGTGGCGGCAAAAGTAGTATTTTTACTGTTATAAATCTCTTTTAATTCGCATTAATCATATAACATATTTATAATCAGATATATAAAAATACTAATAAATATTAAAATATAAAATAGGAAAGGGGGGATATGTTTGGGAAGAATGGAAGGTTGAAAAGGATGAGCATAACAAAAGTATTATTTTAAAGTTATTGTTTAATAATGGGAAAGCTAAAATGATTTTATGATTTTTTTTTATAACTTTGCCAAGAAAATTCGTACATTCAATTTCTTAAACTTTTGTATTGTAATAAATTAGAAATCAAATATTTAATAATTAAAATCAAGAAAAAATGAAAAAGTTATTATTAGCACTTTTCGCTGGTTTGTTTCTATTCACCGGGGTGATATTTGCCCAAGATGCGAATAAAGAAATGAGCAAGGCGATTGGCAAAGATCCGAATGTTACTATTGGCAAGTTGGACAATGGTTTAACCTATTATCTTCGTAAAAATAAAAAACCAGAAAATCGGATTGAATTCAGACTGGCTGTTAATGCAGGTTCTATTTTGGAAGATGAAGACCAACGCGGGTTGGCACACTTCACTGAACACATGGCTTTCAATGGTATTGAGGGCTATCCTGGCAATACGATGATCAGCGAACTGCAAAAAATCGGTGTCATTTTTGGAATGGGCATTAACGCTTATACCGGATTTGATGAAACGGTATTTATGATTACTATGCCGGCCGATGATCAAAAATATATTGATATGGGTATCAATATATTGTATGGTTGGGCGCACGGATTGCTTTATGCAGATGAAGAAATTGAAGCAGAACGCGGTGTTATTTCCGAGGAATATCGTATGGGACAGGGTGCAGATGACCGTATGCGCAAAAAATGGTTCCCTGTGGTTTTCAACAATTCCCGCTATGCCGAACGTCTTCCCATCGGTTTAATCGAAATTATTCAAGGTTTCAAACCTGAAGTGATTAAACGTTTTTATAATGATTGGTATCGTCCTGATTTGCAGGCTATTGTAGTTGTCGGAGATTTCAATATGGAAGCGATGGAAAAACAAGTGAAAGAGAAATTTGGATCCATCCCAGCCAAACAGAATCCACGCGAAAGAGTACGTTATGGAATTGATAATAATAAAGAACCGCTGGTTTGTGTAGCTACCGATAAGGAAAACGGAAGCAATACCGTGATGGTTTTCCGTAAATTCCCCCATGAAGCCATGAGTATTGTGCAAGATTATAAGGATCACATGGCCCAAGAATTATTTAATATGATGTATGATTCAAGATTGAATGAGTTGGCACAAAAACCAGGACAGCCATTTTTGGGTTTAAGTGCAGGCTATGGCAAGCTCATTGGTGATATTGATGCTTATACATTGTATGGAAGCGCAAAGGAAAATCAAATTATTCCTACTTTGCAAGCTATGATGCGTGAAGATTACCGTGTTTTAAGATACGGTTTCCTTGAAACAGAATTGAAGCGCGCGAAAGAGGAAATGTTGAACAATTATGAAAGAGCTGCCAAGGAAGTGGATAAAACAGAATCGGCTGTTTTCGCCAATGAATATGTGGATAATTTCTTGTACAAAGATCCTATCCCGGGTGCCAAAAGAGAATTGAACTATGCAAATAAATATCTCGAAAGCATTACGCTTGAAGAGGTGAATGCGTGGGCGAAAAAATGGATCACGGAGGAGAATATGGCAGTAGTCGTTTTGGCTCCAGAAAAAGAAGGGGTTAAAGTTCCTACCGAAGCTGAATTATTGGCCGTTATCAAAGATAAATCTTTGGCAGATGTGGAACCTTACGTGGATACATACAAAGAACAGGAGATTGTAGAAAAAGAAACTTTAAAACCAGGGGCTATTGTTAGTGAAAAAGATATTCCGGAAATTAGTGCTACTGAATATATTTTGTCGAATGGTGTCAGAGTAGTGGCCAAACATACCAATTTTAAAAACGATCAAATCCTGTTCTCTGCTCAAAGTAAAGGGGGAATGAGTCTGTATTATGATTGCGATGTGCCTTCGTTGTATTTTGCCAGTGATTTGGTTGACCGTGCAGGTATTGCCGAATTGGATTATAGCTCCTTAGAGAAAAAATTAAAAGGCAAAAGAATCAGCCTTTCTCCGAATATCACGGCGTTTACCGAAAGTTTGGGAGGCTCTGCCGCACCGAAAGATTTGGATTTGTTTTTCCAATATATCAATGCTTTCTTTACCAATCCCCGTAAAGATACAGCTGTTTATCAGTTAGTAATGGATGAAACAAAAGAACAATTGAAAGCGATGACCGCCAATCCGATGTATCAGTTCTTTGGTGCTTTGTTGGATGCGCTGAAACAAGGCGATATTTATCAAAAGTCCCCGTTAAGCATGGATGATGAATATTTGTCAAGAGTGGATTATGAAAGAGCTTATTATCTCTATCAAGAGAGATTCGCCAATCCGGCAGACTTTAATTTCTATTTTGTGGGTAATTTTGATGAAGCGGAATTGAAAGATTTGTTATGTACTTATATCGCTTCAATGTCAACAACAGATAAGAAAGAGGAAATCAATACCAAAGTATTCAAATCATTCCCTGAAAATACGGAAATGAAGAAAGTTTATGCGGGGACCGAAGAACAAGGTTGGATGGGATTGGCTTTGAGTGAAGAGATGGAATGGAATGATTATAACAAATTGATGGTTGATGTGGCTTCAGAAGCATTGCAAATTGAAGTAACAGAAATTATTCGTGAGAAATTGGGCGGCACCTACTCTCCTATGTTGCAAATGGGTGCAAGCAAATTGCCCACCCCTTCCTATATCGCCTTGATATTGTATAGTTGCGATCCTAATAATATTGAAAAATTGTCTAAGGCAACGTTTGATATTCTGACCAAATTCATGAAGAAAGGTCCGAAAAAAGAAACCTTGGCCAAAGTAAAAGAGCAAATGATTCGTTCAGCTGAAGAAGACCAACAAACCAATAGTTACTGGTTGAGTTATATCGCCTCTCAAGAACTTTATGGAGATGCATTGGATGAATATACGCATTTGAAGGATGAATTAGCCCCAATTACTACGAAACAAGTAGCCCAATGGATGGCTAAAAACTTCAAAATCGACCATTATTTGCGTGTCGATTTGTATCCTGAAACGGCTAAAACGAAATAATTTGCATTTATAGATAAATTTAAATTATTGAAAGATAGTAAAATATGATTGTTTTTTTGAGGTTGTAAAAAAAATATTAATTTTTTTTCCTGAAAAAGATATAACCAATTAAAAAAGTTGTATTTTTGCAACCTCAAAACAGCACTCCTCCTTAGCTCAGTTGGTTAGAGCATCTGACTGTTAATCAGAGGGTCTTAGGTTCAAGTCCTAAAGGGGGAGCGAAATCAGGCACTTGTGAAGAAATTTGCAAGTGCTTTTTTTGTATTTTGTCCACACATGGAGCTATGTCATGATTTTTGCCCTTGATAAATAGATTTTTTTGCATTATTTTTTTGAAATATTAGAAAGTTTTGTAACTTTGCAGCCATTAATTTTTAATATGAATACGTCTGTTTCTGTGTTTCTCTTATGTGCGGAATTGGTGGGTTCCCTGGGGTTGTTTCTCTTTGGAATGAAGTACATGAGTGAGGCGCTTCAGCGGCTCGCAGGAAGCGGGTTGCGCGGGATATTGGAACGTTTTACCTCAAATCGCTTTAAAGCAATAGTCACGGGCACTTTCGTCACGGCGGCGGTACAGTCATCCTCTGCCACCACGGTAATGGTTGTGAGTTTTGTGAATGCAGGGTTGTTGAGTCTTTCCAATGCTATTGGAGTGGTTATGGGCTCCAACATAGGAACTACTCTTACTGCATGGATTATTGCATTTTTGGGCATTAAGTACGGAATTCCGGCAGTTCCCATCGTCGGGTTGGGTTTCATCCTGATGATGATTAAATCCCAAAAAGTGAAAAATACAGGGGAATTTCTCTTGGGTTTCGGTTTGCTCTTTTTAGGATTGAATTTGTTACAAAGTACGGTCGAAGGGCTTGACCTCGGACATAATGCAGGTTTCGTGGGTTTCTTTGAAAATATTATAACACCAGGAAGTACGAGGATTGGCATGGGTTATATCTTGCTTTTTGTGCTAATTGGCACGATTCTCACGATGATTGTACAAGCCTCCAGTGCCATGTTGGCTTTGTCAATGTTGTTGTGTACACAAGGAGCCATTCCTGTTGAAATCGCTTTTGAGGTGGTGGTAGCCATGGTTTTAGGTCAAAATATCGGCACTACCATTACTGCCAATATCGCAGCGGTTGTGGGAAATGTCCCCGCTCGTCAGGCGGCACGTGCCCACCTCCTTTTTAACGTGATCGGGATGCTGTGGGTTTTGGTGCTGTTTCATCCTATTGCCCATGCTACAGCCATCCTGACAGAAAAGTGGTTCGGCGCCAACCCCTATGTCAATTTGGCGGTTATCCCGGTGGCACTTTCCCTGTTCCATACCTTTTTCAATCTCTGCAATACGCTGCTTCTGGTCGGCTTTATTCCTCAAATAGAGAAAATGACAGAATTTCTGGTAAAGAAAAAACCAGTGGATAAAGATGAAATCTTCAAACTGGAATATATCGTCGGCGGTTTTACGGCTACCGCAGAAATCGCTGTTGAGTCGGCCGATAAAGAGGTGCGCCATTTCGCCGAAAGAATGGTGCGCATGTTCAATTTTATTGAACCTTTGCTGAATATGAAACACGATGACAAAGAGTACCAGCCTCTGTTGGAGAGAATTCAGCATTATGAACAAATTTCGGATAGTATGGAAATAGAAATTGCCAACTATCTGACCAAGGTTTCCAGTGAGGGACTTTCACAAGAAACCAACCAGCGCATCACAGGGCTGCTGTGTATCGTTGACAATTTGGAGAGTATTGGTGACCAGAATTTTCAAATGGCAAAATTAATTGAGCATAAACGGGAAGGCAATTTGGAATTAACGCCGGAAATGAAACAGAACCTCACCAAAATGTTCTCTTTGGTGCGCAATGCCTTGGCTATTATGGAGCAGAATTTGGCAA
The DNA here is from genome assembly GCA_016290715.1 of Bacteroidales bacterium. Classification (GTDB taxonomy): domain Bacteria; phylum Bacteroidota; class Bacteroidia; order Bacteroidales; family WCHB1-69; genus UBA1756. The sequence goes on along the minus strand of JAEEUY010000174.1, from coordinate 21,935 downwards.
AACCATATCGAACCGTTGAGATTAATGATGCCTTAAATGCAGAAAATGAAATTAATAATTTCCGTGATGCGCTTCGTACCAAGCACTTGGATGACATTAATAATAATGTTTACTCCTATCAGCTGGGGATTATCTATAGTGGTATGTATGCCTTGTTAGAAAAAGTGGGCGACCATATTATTAATATTTCTGAGGCCGTAGTGCAAGTGAAATATACCAGCGACCAAGATATCATATAAGTTTGGGGAACCATGTTTTGGGGGGAATTTTTTGCGGTTGGGGTGGTGCTGATGTGGGCGGGAAGCGCTATTTGTTTCGATTATGTCAATCAGTTTTTTTCCGCTATCCATGCGAATATCATCCGATTCCTTTTTGGTTTTTTATGGATTACGCTGTTGTTATGGATGATTAGTAGCCGTTTTTTCTTTTCGGGAGCGAGTACAGAGGCTTTGTGGTGGTTGGGTGGCGCCGGCGTTGTGGGGCTTGTCTTCGGGGATTACTTTCTGTTTGCCGCTTATCGCTTGATTCATGCTTCTTATACCCAACTGCTGATGACTCTTTCCCCTCTTTTTGCCGCAGTAACCAGTTTTTTCCTGCTGCATGAAGCTTTGTCCTTGCGAGTATTATTGGGTATGATGGTTACCTTGGGGGGAATTGCACTAACCATCGTCAAAAAGAATTTTGCGACCGCTTCCGACCGTAGTCGTTTGAAAATTGCAATTTCAGGTAAAGGGATTTTTTTTGCCGTTTTATCAGCTTTGGGACAAGGGGTGGGTTTGGTCTTGAGCAAGAAAGGCATGCAGGCCTACCATATTTCTGCTGGACCGGAAACAACGGTTTTTTATATCTCCATTGCAGCTACGCAAATCCGGATTATAGTGGGTTTTATTTGTTTCTTCCTGATGACCCTTTGCATGAAAGGGGGAATGGTTCATTTTTTCCATTCAGTCCACAATCCCAAAGTGGTTGCAGTTACGGGATTGGGGGCGCTATTTGGGCTGGGAATCGGTGTCCCTTTGTCGCTGTTGGCGTTGCAATATGCCCAAGCAGCCGTTGTCTCAACCATTATTGCCACAGTTCCGATGGCGATTTTGATTTATAGAAGATTTTTTCATCACCAGCACATTTCATGGGGGGAATGGTTGGGTGTGATGATGGCTGTGCTGGGGGTTGGCATGATGGTTTGCAGGTAGGAGATCGGGGAAAACATGCAAAACAAAAAAATTATCCGAATAACTTTAACCGTTCCAAGCAGATTACGACAAACGGTATAGTTACTCTTGTTTATGTCGGGCATGTATGGTTTTGCGTAAGTCGTTCCGCCCTAACCAAATTTCACTGAGCGATGAATGTCAGTCATATCATAAGATTAAGTAGATTGACATGCAAGTTTCTGACACACAATTAGCAGTTGTGAGATATTGACAATGAAATGTAGGCAGGCATACTGAAACCAATTTGCAGAAAATTCCGATTCCATAGAAATGGATGGTTTTTTCCCGAAGAAACAGTAGGCAGTGATGTCCGCAGGAATGAAACTAATTATTTTTGCACGTCTTAAAAATGCTTCCAATGCCCCGCAACCGTTCTTTGCATCCTCGTATCCTCCTTGTCCCCCAAAAGTGGCACCGACATTCCGGCTTCCAGACATTTTTTTACGGCAAAATGGGCGAAGTGATTGAAAAATCAAAAGGCGTTAGCAACATATTACAAAAAAGTGTACTTTTGCAACTCTAAATTTAAAACAAAATGGCAAGAGTATTAATTATTGGCGCTGGCGGTGTTGGCGCAGTGGTTGCACACAAATGTGCATCTGTCCCTGAAGTGTTTTCTGAAATAGTGATCGCAAGCAGAACGAAGGCGAAGTGCGATAAGTTGGTGGCGCAGATTGGAAAAGGCAATATTACAACCGCTCAAGTGGATGCCGACAACGTGGCAGAAACCATTCAATTAATCAATCGTGTTAAACCGGATTTGTTAATCAATGTCGCCCTCCCGTATCAGGATTTGCCTTTGATGGATGCTTGTTTGGCTACGAAAACCAACTATATGGATACCGCCAATTATGAACCTAAAGATGTCGCCAAGTTTGAATATAAATGGCAATGGGCGTATCAAGACCGGTTTAAAGAGGCGGGGATTATGGCACTTCTGGGTTGCGGTTTCGATCCGGGGGTTACCAGCATTTATACCGCTTATGCAGCCAAACACCATTTTGACGAAATCCATTATTTGGATATTGTGGATTGCAACGCCGGCGACCATGGCAAGGCTTTCGCTACCAATTTCAACCCCGAAATCAATATTCGGGAAATTACACAACGCGGTAAATATTGGGAAAATGGGCAATGGATAGAAATCGATCCCATGAGTATTCATAAACTGGTGGATTATCCGAACATCGGCGACAGGGATTCCTATTTGTTGTATCATGAAGAATTGGAATCACTGGTGAAAAATTACCCGACCATTAAACGGGCTCGTTTTTGGATGACCTTTGGACAAAAGTATCTGACAGTATTGAATGTTTTGCAAGAAGTTGGTTTAACTAGCATCAAACCAATTAATTACGAAGGGAAAGAAATCGTTCCATTGCAATTTTTGAAAGCGGTTCTCCCCGAACCGTCTTCTTTGGGCGAAGGCTACAAAGGGCAAACTTCTATCGGCTGCCAGATTCGCGGAGTGAAAGATGGAAAAGAGAAAACATATTATATTTGGAATAATTGCGACCATGCAGCATGCTTCAAGGAAGTGGGGGCACAAGCGGTTTCCTATACCACGGGCGTGCCTTGTATGTTGGGTGCAAAAATGATTCTCACCGGCCAATGGAAAGGCGCGGGCGTATTCAATGTGGAGAATTTCGATCCGGATCCGTTTATGGCAGAAATCGGCAAGTATGGTCTCCCTTGGAATGAACGGATCAATGAACCTCTTCCAATTGAAAAATAATCAGAATGATTTTAGTTTAATTCATTAAGTAACAAATAAATAATATATAAAATTATCATTATGAAAATCCCGGCTTCAGAATTGCCATTACAACCCGGAGGGCAAATTTATCATTTAGGAATCCATCCAGAAGATTTAGCGGATCATATTATTGTAGTAGGAGATCCCGGGCGTGTTCCTGCGGTGTCAAAATATTTTGATACCATTGATTTCAAACATGTTAATCGTGAACTCGTTACCCATACAGGTACCCTGCGCGGCAAACGTATTACCGCACTTTCTACGGGAATGGGGACGGATAATATTGATATTGTTATGAATGAATTGGATGCCTTGGCATCGATTGATTTGAAAACAATGGAGGTAAAAGAAAACCGCCGGACTTTGAATATTATACGTATCGGTACCTGCGGGGCTTTGCAACCCGAAATCGATGTCCATTCATTCATCGCCGCTCGTTACGGCTTCGGCTTCGACGGATTGCTTCACTTTTATCAACACGATGGCATTAGCGATGAAGAATTGGTGGAGGCTTTTGTAAAGCATACGGGCTGGAATGAACATCTTCCATATCCATATTGCGTGGAAGGTAGTAAAGAATTGTTCGACCGCATCGCTTTCGATATGGTGGAGGGAATTACTGCCAGTGCTCCAGGCTTCTTCGGTCCCCAAGGTCGTGAAGTGCGTGCCAAATTGCAATACCCCAACCTCAACAGTAAAATCGATTCTTTCCGCTATCATGGTAGAAAGATTACCAACCTTGAAATGGAAACTTCTGCTTTATACGGACTTGGTAAGATTTTTGGACACAATATGCTAACTGTTTGTGTCGCCATCGCCAATAGAATCACTCACGATTTTTCTAAAGATTACCACCCATATGTCGATAAATTGATTCAAACTGTTGTAGAACGTATTTTCTAATGAAAAAAATATATTTTCCCATTCTCTTCTTGCTCACTTTGATTTGCGGGATGGCTACTTCCTGCAAATCAAATGTGGAAAGCAACAGTGATGAACGCCAACTCTCTTTTGATCCCCAAGATTCTGTACTTGTGGATGAATTAATGCGCTTTTATATAGATAGCAATATCATTCCGCAAGCAGCTTTAATGGTCCAGCCTGAAGAAAACCGGTTGCTGAATTTCGATTGTATTAGTGAAGATTGCGAAATAAGTAACGATTTCATGAAGGATTCTGATGACTATACTTTCTTTGTTGAGGTAATGTACGCGACAGGTTCCGCAGGTAATAATAATATCTATATCTGCCAAAAAACGGCAGAGAGATTTAAGATTCTTTACCAGGTGGAGGGCTTTATTAATCCGGATGTGGGTGAAGAGAAGATGGAAAATGGATATAAAGTACTTTATATCCAACAAGATATAACCTTTTTTGAACTTTATTACGATGGCCATCAATTCACGGTTCGTGAAATCAAACCGTCGGGTGAGGAGTTGTTAACCCAAAACTAATGCTCAATGCAATTTGCACAGCCGCTTTTTTTTATCGGCCTTACCGCGATTCTTGTCCCTATAATAATCCATCTTTTCAATTTCAGAAGATATAGAACCTATTACTTCTCTAATGTGAAGATGTTGCAGGATATTGCGCAAAAAACAAAGCGCGAATCGCAATTGCAACATCTGATTGTGTTATTTTTAAGGATTTTAGGTATCGTTTCTTTGGTGTTTGCTTTTACACAACCTTTCATCCCAAGTAAAACAGGTATCTCCAAAAATAGCAATTTGGTTTCTGTTTATGTCGATAACTCCTTTTCAATGGAAGGGAATACCCCTTCAGGAACGCTGTTTACGGATGCAATAGACAATGCCAAGCAGATTATCAACAATTTTCGCTATACCGATCAGTTTGTCCTTTATAATAACGATTTCTCTGCGCGCCAAAGCAAGCGTTTGAATAAGGATGAGGCTTTGCAGGAATTGGATAATTGGACTATCTCTCCTCGTAGTTGCACCTTGGATGAATTGCTGAAGTTTGAGGAAAATGCTTGCGCCAATGCGGAGGAGTTTAATATTTTTCATTATTATATTTCTGATTTTCAGAAAAATAATTTTAATTTTGAAGAATTAGAGCACCACGATCAAAGCAACTCTTTTTTCATTCACAAACCGGCGAAGGAAACGGGCAATGTATCCATTGACAGCTGCTGGTTTTTGGCACCCATTTTCCGTGTGGGGCAGGCGGTTACATTGAAAGTCCGTTTGCGTAATTGTGGCGATGCCGAGGTGGTGAAACTTCCTATGAAACTGTATGTCAATGGGGAACAGAAAGCGCTCACTGCGGTTGATTTGGTGGCGAATAGTACGGCGGAATGCCAAATGAATTATACCATTACTTCGGCAGGATTGCAATGTGCTCAATTACAAATTGAAGATATTCCCATAACGTTTGACAATCAGTTGTTTTTTACCTATCAGGTAACGGACAATGCCAAGGTGTCCGTAGTCTATGAAAAAACGTCCAATCGCTACCTTGCAGCTTTGTATGGGATGGATTCCATTTTCTCTTATGCAGAAATGGAGGTAAATCATATCGACTATGCTGAATTGCTCAAATCTTCGTTGGTGGTTCTCAGTGAAGTGAAATCGCTCTCTTCAGGATTGGCAAACGAATTGGAGAAATATTTGGAAAGTGGAGGTTCGCTGCTGGTTCTTCCTGCGATGGATATGGAAACTGCTTCATGGAATTCATTTTTGTCAAAATGCAATGCTTCCCAATATGCAAAACTATCGGAACAAGGGATGAAAGTGGGGAACATTAATACGGAAAGTGATTATTTTAAAGGCAGTTTGCAAAATCAGAATGAGGCGCTTGATATGCCAACTGTGCAAAAATATTTCACCTTCTCCCCGTTTCACGCCGAGGAATCGATTATGACCTTGGAGAATAGAAACCCATTGTTGTTTGCCCATTCGGTAGGCAACGGTCGTTTGATTCTTTCAGCTGTTGCCATGAATGACGATTTCGGGATGGCGCACCGTCATGCTCTGTTTTTTATCCCTTTGCATAATATGGGGATAAAAAGTGTAATGCAGCAGAAATTGTATAATACCATTGGGGTTGATCATGCACAAACGGTGGCGAAAAATCTTGAAAATTCGGAGGATGTGTATGCACTTCGTTTGCAGAATAGTGATGTGGAGTTTATTCCTGAGCAACGAAATATGGGGAATGAGTGTCTGTTGTTTTTGGGGCGGGATATTACAGAAGCCGGTTTTTATGATGTACTGCAGAATGGGGCTCGTCAAACAACTATTGCACTGAATTATGATAGAAAAGAGTCGCAATTAACTTATTATTCTGAAAAGGAGATGAAGGATTTTATCAAAACAATGCCCGATTCTTCCCAAGTGCAGATGTATAGCTCCAACGATACCGACATTACCCACCAGATACAAGAATCGTTGCATGGACGGCCCTTGTGGCGCTATTTTGTATTTCTCGCACTGTTTTTCTTCTTGATGGAAGTCGCTGTTTTGCGTTTATGGGGAAAATGGAAACTTAAAAAATAGCTTACCCGTTTTTCCTTTCTATTTTTTTCGCTTCTTTGTAAATGGCTGCCTTAAAACTTTCGGGAGAAAGAACTTCTACTGCTGCGCCAAAAGATAGCACATCGCGCATGAATTCTTCCGTCGGTTTTACGTAAAAATAGAAAATGGAATAGTTCCTCTTTTGCTCAATAATTTGTTGAGAGAGGTGTAATGGATTGTTGCGAAGATAGCCTGCCATTGGAGCATCTACTTTCAGAGTGATTTCTTCCGTTGGGATGGATTCTATTTTACCACCGTAGTTCTCCGTTAAAACAGGAATATATTCATCTTGTTGTGGTATGGGAAAGGTATCTTCCAAGATGGAGATGGACACAACTTGTTTTAAATCAATGAATTCTAATGGAAGGTTGCCCCGTTGCCCTAACAAATACCATTGGTGTTTGAATTCTTTGATAGCGTATGGGGCAAATTGGGGGTATTTTAGGATCTTCTCCGACCAATAAGGTTGATATTCAATACGAACATAATGCCCTTTTTCAATGGCCATCATGACATGATGTAAAGAGTATTCTCCTTCGCTGCGTTTTTCAAGGAAAAGATTCTTCGCCGAAAGATTTTTATTTTTTACAAGTTGTTGAATTGTAATTAGTTCTAATATTTTTTGAAGTAAATTATTTTCCTTTTTCTTCAAGTCAATATAGTAGCAGTTGGTACTTTTGTTGCATGAAATAGCAATATTGAACACTTCACGTATTTCTTTGCGGTGGTTATGAAAGGTGCGCAAAGGGTAATATCTTCCTTTCGATTGGGCGGTTTCTTTCCACTTCTCGTTGATTTCTTCGTAGGAAAGTCCCTTTTCCCCTGCTTGATATATGGTTCCGATGAGCCAAAGATGTTTTTGGAAGGCTGTATCTTTCATATTATTAAACTTTTATAATTATTTCATTAAATATTGGTCGTGAAATTGTTCGATTTTATGCCACATTTGAACGCGTTCTTTCCCTATAACATTATGATCGTGAGTGGTATAGGGAAAGTATTGTATTTGCACATCGTCTTTTACCGACTGATGGAGGAGTTCCAAACTTTGTTGTTGGACTACCGTATGGTCTTGTTGCCCGTGCATAATTAAGAGGGGGCATTTTAAGTTTTTGATTTTGGGTATGATGTTGGCATGTGCGTATCCTTCAGGGTTCTCTTGCGGAGTGTCCATATATCGCTCACCATACATTACTTCATACCATTCCCAGTTGACTACAGGCCCTCCGCAGGTGGCAGAACGAAAGATTTCGGGATGTTCGGTAATCATGGTTAAAGTCATAAAACCGCCAAAACTCCATCCGTCAATTCCCATTCTCTCTGTGTCAATAAATGGCAGAGCACGAAGGTAGTCAATTCCAACCATTTGGTCCTCGCTTTCTAATACCCCCAATTGGCGGTGAATGCATTTCTCAAAATCAGCTCCCCGATGATTGGTGCCTCTGTTATCCATGATAAAAATAACATACCCTTTTTCCGCCATATAATTTAAAAATACGCCTGCATTCATAAACGAATTGGTTACTAATTGAGAATGGGGGCCGCCATAAACATAAACCAAACAAGGGTATTTTTTATTTTTATCAAAATGGGGAGGAAGAATCATTTCACAAAACAGGTCAATCCCACTTTTGCTGTTTTTGAGTGTGAATATCGTGTCGGTTCCAAGTGGGTGTGCTGCGTATGGGTTGGGACACGACAATATCAATCTTTGTTGTCCGGAAGTATTGTTGGCATAAATGTCCCGTGGGGTGTGCAGGGAGGTATAATAGTCGAAATAGTATTTTTTGTCGGGGGAGAAAAGGATGTTATGTGTGCCACTTTTTGGCGTATGATTGATGAGTTTCCCTGTTTTTAAGTTGATGGAATACAGATATTTGTCGCAAGCTAAATCTTTGTTAGTCATAAAGAAAAGATTCTGTTCTTCGGAATCCACGCCCAAATTCTCAATCACTTCCCATTTCCCGGTGGTTACTTGTTTTATGAGGTTTCCATCAAAATCATAAAGGTAGAAATGGTTCCATCCGTCGCGGTCGCTTTGCCATAAAAAGTTGCCGTTTTTCAAAAAGGTCATCCGTGTTTGTGGTTCTACATAGCGGTCGTCGGTTTCTTCAATCAACACTTGTAATTTCTTGCCATTTTGAACATCATAACGGATGAGTTTTGAATGATTCTGTTCCCGATTTAAATGGGTGATATACAGGTATTTTTCGTCAGGAGAGAAAGTTACATTGGTAAGGAATTCCCCATCGTTTACATCGGTTAGGATATAATGGTAAACCGTTTTTTGTTCTTGAAAACTTTTGTTCACATCAAAAATACCCACTTTTACTTGATGGCTTGTGCGTCCTGCCATGGGGTATTTGATGGTTTCGATGGTGGCGATGGTGCCATCGGTATGCAAAAGAGGATAATCTTCCACCATGGATTCATCCATACGGTAAAAGGCGATGTAGTTGCTCTTTGGCGAAAAGTAATACCCCTCTCCAATTCCCCACTCACTGCGGTGAACAGCTTCACCAAAAACTATATTTTCACCTGTGTCAGGACAAATAATATAGCGTTTGTCGGAACCTGCTTTGCCTACAGAGACCAGCCCGTTGTCATTGAAAATGAATAGTTTGTAGTCATCGCTTGCATCGGTCGCTTCCATGAGCATATTGGCATCCTCCATTTCAAACGTTCCATTTTTCAAATGATAATTCACCCAATAATAGTTGCCATCTTTTTTGAAAGTGAATGAAAATGTGTTTTGGTCGCTCCATTGAATTCCTGAGGATAATTCCATGTTTTGGGATTTTAATTGCTCTCGGGAATCTATATTGTTTTTTTTGAGGAAATCTTTAAAAGAGAAAAGTACTGTTTCTTTGCCATTTTTCATATCCACGCTGATAATTTGTCCATCAATATCTGCTTGGGTGTCATAATAGGTGTATTGGTTTGTGTTCGGCCGCCAGCGCAAATTCGACTTGTTTTCGTAACGATATTTTCCTGTAAAAACACCATTTAGATCAATGAAATCGTCTTGTGCTATAGAAACAGTGAAAGAAAAACAAAATATGAGAATGAGTACGACAATTTTTTTCATCTGTAAAAAATCTTGTTAATATTAAATAATGAAAAGATTATAAAATGAAATCAGTATTTAAAAAAGAGGATTGGTCTTCTTTTAAAATTTTATGAATGATGTTGGTATTGGCGGGATTGTTTTTGGCAGCGACGAGGGTGCGGATAGAGAAAACCCGGAGTGCATCGGAAACAGAAAGAGTGGCTTCTGCACTATCCTTGCGTCCTGTAAATGGGAAATCGTCAGGTCCCCGCTGGCATTGGGAGTTGATGTTTACGCGGCACACTTGGTTTACCAAAACATCAATCAACCGGGCAATTTCTTTGGAATCGTTTCCGAAAATAGATGCCTGTTGCCCATATTTTGATTCTACTACATAGTTTAGGGGTTCTTCAATATCCTTAAAACTTACGATGGGAATGATTGGGCCAAACTGTTCCTCATGATATACACGCATCTCTTTATTCACAGGATATAGTATAGCAGGGAAAAACAATGATTCATAATGTTTTCCGCCATTTTCATTGATTACTTTTGCTCCCTTTTCAGTAGCGTCGTCAATGAGCCCTGTCAAGTAGGTTGCTTTGCCATCTTCTGGCAGAGGTGTGATTTGGGTACGAGCCTCCCAAGGAAGACCGATTTGCAGATTTTCCACCTCTTTATTTATCAATTCGAGGAATTGTGATACAATGGATTCGTGTACAAAAATGATTTTCAAAGCGGTGCAACGTTGACCATTAAATGACAATGCTCCTGATACACACTCTTTTACGGTGCTTTCCAAGTCTGCGTCTTTTAAAATAATGGCAGGATTTTTGGCTTCCAACCCCAACACCGACTTAAGACGATGGAGTTTGGGGTGTTCGCTTTTAATGATATCGGCTACGCGGCTGGAGCCGATGAAAGCAAAAACATCTATTTTTCCGCTGGTCATGAGGGGGGTAATAATTACTTCGCCATCGCCATAGAGGGTATTCACCACGCCTTTTGGGAAGGATTCTTGAAAAGCTTGCAGTAGAGGGGCGTGCAATAGGACTCCTTTTTTAGGTGGTTTGAAAATGATGCAGTTGCCCATTAGAATAGCTGGGATCAGGGTTGTGAAGGTCTCATTGAGCGGGTAATTAAAAGGTCCCATGCAAAGCACAACCCCTAATGGCGCTCGACGAATCTGCGCCAGAATATTTTGGGAGAAAGTAAATCGGGAGCAATCGCGATCAAGGTTTTTAAGGGCTTCGATGGTATCATTGATATAGTCAACAGTGCGGTCAAATTCTTTTTCGGCATCTTTTTGTGTTTTCCCGATTTCCCACATCAACAAATTGACGATAGGAGTACGCTGTTCGGTCATCTTGAGCACGAATTTCCGCATACAGGCAATTCTTTGGGAAACGGTCATGGAGGGCCATTCCCCATTCCCATGCTGATAGGCATTCACCGCTGCGTCTAACGCTTCAACGGCCTCTTTTTCTCCCAGCATAGGGTAACGTCCGATGAAGTTATCCAATCCTTTATCGGTTTTTATAAAGATGGGAGAGTGAACATCTTGAAAGTTGCCATTCCATTCGCGCAATTCCCCATTAATGAGATATTTGTTTTGGATATAAGGGAACGGTTGTGGATAAACATCGGGAGAAATTTGTTGATGTTGGGTAAATATTGTGTCTAATTTTTGCATAATGTAAAGATTTGTTAGATAACGTTTCGACAATAAATTTGTTTTGAAAAATGGGAAAAGTATAAAAAATATAAAAATTGAAGCAACAAAATCCGGCTAATTGGCGTATAAATAAAATGATTTGATTTTTGTTTTTATAAATATTATTTTTGCAAAATTAATTATTCGTTAAGTGGGATTGATAGACAAAATTCATTGTGCAAATATAAAAAACTTTTTCAGATGTTGTTTTTTATTGTCAATAGGTGTGCTAATTTGTGGCCTATTGGCGGGTTGTCATCATCACTCCCAAATAGATCAGGCGCCGCATTGGTTTCAACAATATAAATTTTTTGAAGAAAATGATTACCAACAATATAATTTAGCACAAATTGAAAAAATAACAGACAATACAATTATTTTTTCTGCTCAAGTTAGAGATTTTTATCAAGCGAAGGAGGGCACCTATTGGACGGCGAACGGTTATCAGGAGCAACGGATTGATTCATTTGTGGATTTTCTTTCCCATTCTTACGAAGATGGTTTGCCGCCGGCGGCATTGGGACATGAAGGGATTATAAAGACGATTGAAACCATCAAATCGGGGGAGATTAAGGATGCGCCATCGCTTTACAGTACTTTGTGGCAATTGGAAATAGCGCTTACGAAGGCCTACATACATTATGCCAAAGCATTGGCCTATGGTGCTGCCGACCCGAAAATGGTGTACGGACAGAAGTGGCTTTACGAAATGGATAGCATCACCCCGCAATTTATCACCAGTACTTTAGCCGCAACCGACACGGCCGTCGGTTATTTGCGTTCGTTGTCCCCGGTGGATTCCAACTATGTGGCGCTGAAACAAGAACTAAAAAAATATCTGAGGTTCAAAGATACGACGTTTGCCACAATTCCCTATATCGTCGCCAAAGAGGGAGGCGTTGCCAAAAATATTCATTTGATTGGGGAAAGGTTGCAGTTATTGGAGGAAATTGGGGCGCAATACACGGCCTCCGACACATTGACACCCACATTGATGAAGGCTATTAACAGATTCCGCACCAACCGTGCAATTCCCGTTAGTAATGAATTGGATGAAGAGACCATGGATGCCCTTAACTGGCAGCCGCAAACGTATATCAATAAGTTGGTGGTGAATATGGATCGTCTGCGGTGGCGCACGGCGAATAAAAAAGGCGCAAGTTATATTGCCGTGAATGTTCCTGATTTCACACTGGAGGCTTGGAATGCAGATACTTTTGCGCTGAAGTCGCGGATTTGTTGCGGCAAATACAAAGCGTATGAGAAGCCTGTTGACACCTATAAGAAAAATGGCATTCTCCCGCCACGTGAATCTGAAACGCCGATGTTATATGGCGAAATAAATTATGTGGTATTGAATCCGGAATGGAAAATCCCGCCCAAAATCATCAAGGATGAATACTATGCCAAGATGGTAAAGAATAGTGCACGGGTGATTAATCGGGAGAAACTGTTCATTGTGGATGGTCGGACGCACAAACGGGTCATTCCGGAAACCATCCTATGGAATAAAGTGAATCCGAAGAATAATCCCTACCAACTGATACAAAGTTCAGGAACACACAATGCCTTGGGGTTGATAAAATTTAATTTTCCCAACGGGGAGTCGGTTTATTTGCATGACACGAACAATAAAGGAGCTTTCAAACGCCGCAATCGTGCGTTGAGTCATGGATGTGTGCGGGTGGAACAGCCGTTGGAATTGGCCACCTTGTTGTTTCAAATGAATGATTATGATGAAGAAGAGATGGAACAGGTGATGATTATTCTGGGAGAGGAACCAGTCAGCGAAGAAGGAGAGGAGTTCTTGGAGAAACGGTTGGAGGCAGAGCAAAAATATTATGAAAGTTTGGGAGCCGACACCATTTTCTATCGTCCTTTGCGACCGACAAATAAAATGCTTAAGAAAAAAATGCCTGTTTTTTTTGAATATTATACTTGTTTTACGGATGAGACAGGCACGGTACAATATCGCCCCGACATCTATTACAAAGAAGAAAATATGCTTTACAGCATAGAAAACATGTGCCGTTGAAAGGCGTACATATATTAATAGGTGTGTTTCATGGAGATTTAGGGTTAGGGTAAAAGGAAAGAGAAAAGGCAAAAAAAACTTTTTCGCAGGGGGAGAATTTATTAAAATTTGTTGTATTTTAGCCGCCGCAAATTTTGCACTTTGGAGAGATGGCCGAGTGGTCGAAGGCGCACGCCTGGAAAGTGTGTAAACGCCGAAAGCGTTTCAAGGGTTCGAATCCCTTTCTCTCCGCTTAATTTATTGAAATTAAAAAAGAAAAGTAAAAATTATTAATTAATCAATCAAAAAAAATTATGAAAAAACTTATTGCATTATTTACCGTTTTTACCATCTTGGCTTGCGGTATAACCAATGTAACTTTTGCACAAAAAAATACAAAAGTTGATGCTAAACAAGCTACGGAAGAAGTAACAACTGCTGCTGAGGATAGTGTTGCTCCTGCTGCTCAGACTGAAACTTCTGCTATTATCAAAGCAGAGGACAAAAGCACTTCTGTTGAAAAAAGTTTGCATTATGTTTTGAAAGACAAGTTCGCAGATGGTGGTCCACTATGGATGAGCTTGGTATTGGTATGTTTGGTTTTAGGTTTGGCTTTTGCTATCGAAAGAATTTTCTATTTAAACTTAGCAAGTGCCAATTCTCAAAAACTTTTGAGCAAAGTGGAAGAAGCTTTGAAAAATGGTGGTATTGAAAAAGCGAAAGAAGTGTGCAAAAATACCCAAGGACCTTTGGCAGGCGTATTCTATCAAGGGTTGGATCGTTATGACGAAGGTTTGGAATCTGTAGAAAAATCATTGGTATCATACGGTGGCGTTGAAATGGGTAAATTGGAAACCAATTTAAGCTGGATTAGTCTTTGCATGGCTTTGGGTCCAATGTTGGGGTTCGCCGGTACAGTAATCGGTATGGTACAAGCATTTGATGATATTGAAAAAGCTGGTGATATTAGTCCTACAGTTGTTGCCGGTGGTATGAAAGTGGCCTTGTTAACAACCGTATTTGGTTTGTTTACCGCTATCATTCTTCAAATTTTTTACAACTATATCCTTTCTAAAATTGATGGTATCGTAAATGATATGGAAAACGCTACTATCGAATTCATGGATATCCTTATCAAAAACAAATAATTTATAATTGAGGATTCATTATAAATCATAAAAATTTGAATTATGTATAGAAAAATAATAAATATTGTTGTATTTGCGATTGCCATAACAGCGTGTATTTTGGCAGTAATCTTCGCCGCCAAGTTTGATGACGAAAAGGTTACCCAATATAAAGCTGTTTGTGTACTTCATGCCAATCAGCAAGGGCAAGAAGTATTAAATCAGGTGGTAAATGCAACTCCAGAAAATCTTGCAGAGTGTGTGGAACAATCTCAAAACTTTTACGCTACTTTAGATGACGAATTAAGAGCTGAAAAGAAAGTAAAAGAAAACTTCTATGATTACGTGGCTACCTTGCAAGCCTTGAATGCTGACAATTTTGAAGAGTTTAAAGCTCATTATCCAGGGAATGTTCAAGAGGCTTTGGTTGTTTTTGATACAACCCACCAATATGAGCAAGAATTTGCCTCTATTAATAGTTATGAAGATTTGACAACCTATCTTATCTCTCTGGAACAAAACTATAATGTAACGCGTCAAAATTATCTCAAAAAAGAAGAATTGCGCAACTCATTGAAAACGGTTCAAGATAATTTGGTTGCCATTTCAGAATATAATTCTAAAGATAAAAAAGCAGAAGAACTGCAACTTTTGCAAAACGATATCAACAACTTCCAAACGATGAGTGGCAAGTTGTTCGATCCTGCTGTTTTCTTGTTTTACATTTTATTGGCCATCACCCTTGGCGCTATGGTGGTTTTCGCTTTGATTAATGTAGTTACCAATTTCAAAACTTCTTACAAGGGGCTGCTCGGTATTTTGGCTCTGTTGGCTATATTCGGTATTTCATACGCAATTGCTTCTCCTGAATTGAGCGATGTGTTTATTAAATTGCAAATTACTCCTGAAACAGCAAGAGCAATTGAAGCAGGATGCTACACGTGTTATACTGTTTTCTTTATTGCAATTTTGGCGATTATCGTTTCTCCTATTGTGAACGCAATTCGTACCAAAAGATCACTTAAAAAGGTATAGTTATGGCAAGAAAAGTCCCATCAATCAATACAGGAGCAATGGCTGACATCTCTTTCTTGCTTCTTACGTTCTTCTTGTTGACCTCTTCTATTACCAACGAACAAGGTATTCCCCGTTTGTTGCCCAAGCCGTCAACAGAACAACAAAAGCAAGAAGAAGATATCCGTCAACGTAACATTATGACCATCCTGGTAAACCGCAATAATGATGTGTTGGTTACTGCCAAAGGTGAGCAATATGTTATCGAAAAGAAAAAAATTGCCACTGAATTGAAGGATAAAGCGAAGGAATTTTTGGCTAATCCCAAAAATGATCCTAACTTACCCGAGAAATTCGTTAAGCAAATTGACAATTTAGGCGCATACGAAGTTTCCCGTGGTGTTATCTCCTTAACCAATGACAATAATACCACTTTTGAAACTTATATACTTGTCCAAAACGAATTGCAAAAGGCCGTGAATGAATTACGCGATGAAGCGGCGTTGAATTACTTTGGCCAAAAAATGGACAAATTGGACCCTGAGGAAAAGAAAGCCATTCAAGAGGCTATTCCAATCAATATCTCAGAGGCAAGTTCTGCGAACTAAAACAAAACTTTAAATATTATGGCTCGTTTTAGAAAAGAAGGCAAAAAAGAAGTTCCGGAAATTAATACCGGTTCTATGTCGGATATTATCTTCATGTTTCTCTTCTTCTTTATGGTAATCACTACCATGAGAGAAAGTGATTCACAAGTGAAATTCACTCCGCCTAAAGCTTCGGAATATCAAAAGTTGGAGAAAAAATCGTCTGTGGCTACCATTTATATGGGAGAGCCTAAAAAACAAGGGATTCCGGCTATAGATGAGGTGGTCTCTATTCAGTTGAATGACAAGTTCGCAAGAACCCGTAGCGAGGATATGAAAGTGGATATCAAAGGCTTTATTGAAGAAGAAAGAGCCGCTTGTGCTGAAAAAGATAAAGATCCCAATGCAATTACCTACTCTTTAAAAATTGACTCCGACGTTAAAATGCGTTATGTCAATATTTTAAAACAAGAATTACGTCAAAATAACGCTTTAAAAATCAATTATTCTACCAAAAAGGATAAAAAAGAAGGGAAATAAGCGTTTTTTATAGCACCTAAGGCGGTTTTTCGACCGCCTTTTTTTATACCAAATGGTGAAAAAATACTATTTTTGCAACTTCTTTAAAGATATTATTTTATGATTGACCATACCAAAATATCTATCGCCGTTATCGGGCTGGGGTATGTGGGGCTCCCATTGGCACGCCTCTTTTCTACCAAATATAAAACTATCGGGTTCGATAAGAATAGCTATCGGGTTCAAGAGTTGATGGCAGGGCACGATGCAACCAAAGAGGTGGATGACCATTTGTTGCAAGCAGCTATTGCCCACGGATTTGTTTGCACCAGCAACCTTGAGGATATCAGGAATTGTAATGTGTATATCGTCGCTGTTCCTACTCCCGTTGACCATAACAATCACCCCGATCTTTCGCCATTGCTCAGTGCAAGTGAAACAGTGGGCAAGGTGATTGCTAAGGATGATGTGGTGATTTATGAATCCACGGTATATCCAGGCGTTACCGAAGAAGAGTGCCTGCCGATGGTGGAAAAAGTATCGGGGCTGAAATTTAATGCCGACTTTTACGCCGGCTATTCCCCTGAAAGAATCAACCCCGGCGACAAGGAACACACGGTGGAAAAAATCAAAAAAGTTACTTCCGGTTCCACGCCGGAAGTGGCAGATTTTGTAGATGAATTGTACAATTCTGTTTTGGTGAACGGAACGCATAAAGCGAGTTCAATCAAAGTGGCAGAAGCATCGAAGATTATCGAAAATTCACAACGCGACGTGAATATTGCTTTTATGAATGAATTGGCAAAAATATTCAATGTGATGGGAATTGATACCCACGATGTGATTGAAGCCGCTTCTTCCAAATGGAACTTTATCAAATTACAACCCGGATTAGTGGGAGGGCATTGCATCAGTGTGGATCCTTATTATTTGATACAGAAAGCACAAGTGTATGGCGTGTTGCCGCGCGTCATGTCTGCTGCCCGCCGTCTGAATGACGGGATGGGCGATTATGTGGCTAATCGCGTTATCAAGTTGATGAACAAAAAGGGTATCTTGGTGAAAGATGCCAAAATATTGATTTTGGGATTTACATTCAAAGAAAATTGTCCCGATATTCGCAATACACGCGTGATCGATATCTATTCCACTTTATCGGAATACACTCAAAATATCACTATTTATGATCCGTGGGCTGATGCAGCACATGTGAAGAGTGAATATCACGTGGATGTTACCACGCAAAATCTGGACTCGTTGAGAGGAAAGTATGACGTGGTTATCCTTGCTGTTGCTCACGCAGAATTTAGACACTCCCGTGTTCGCGAATTTCTAAAATGCGAGAATGGTGTGGTTTATGACGTGAAAAGTGTACTGGACAAAAATGAAATAGACGGACGCTTGTAATGGACTTGGACTTGTTGATTGAGATTATCGGGGCGACTATCGGGTTGACCTATTTTTGTTTGGAGTACAAAGCCCATATCGCATTATGGTATGTGGGCATTCTCATGTCGTTATTTTACATATATATATTTCTATCCGCGCATTTTTACGCGGATTTTGCCATTTATGCCTATTATTTGTTCGCCAACACGTATGGGTTGATTGTGTGGCTGAGAAAAGAAAAAACGACACAAGTATCTGATAATCAGAATAAAAATCGCATTACACATTGGAAAGTGCGTCAAATTCCAATTTTGGGAGTTTTATTCGGACTCTGTTGGGCACTCATTTGGTTTGTGTTGACGCATCTGCCGAGTAGTGCTTCTCCGATAGGGGATTCTTTTACGACGGCGTTGAGTATTATTGCCATGTGGTTGATGGCACAGAAACAGATCGAACATTGGTTTTTGTGGTTTGTAGTGAATGTGGTTTCCACTATTTTATACGTTACCAAAGGCTTGTATCCTACGGCCATCCTGACTTTGGTTTATTCGGTGGGTTCTGTATTAGGATATTATCATTGGAAAAAGAAAATGTTACAGCAAGAGGACGAATGAGGTGGGGAAAAGGAAGACAATAAAAAAGGCGACCGGAAGTCGCCTTTTTTATTGCAAATAAGTATAAGGATTATTTTTTAACAACTTTGGTAGTTCCAATCAATTCGTTGTTATTGAAAATTCTCAAGAAATAAACGCCCGTAGTAACATTATCCAAAGAGATGGTGTTCACACCCATATTGGCACTGTGCGAGTCAACTAATTTTCCGAATACGTCATAAATATAAATATGAGTGGCGTTTTCGTTTAATTCAACGGTAACGGTGTTATTGGTAGGATTAGGATAAACTTTTACCGTATTCATTTCATTTTCAGCAACACCTGTGCAAGGGATGAAATCATAGCTACTACGTGGAATCACATAATAACGGGTGGGGTAGCGTGCGCAAGTATTCCCTTGACAGGAATTATCCACTTTTACAGAAGTGAAGTAGTTAACGCCCACAATATCCAAGCAGCCAGAAGGAATGGTAGAGCCAATGTAATCTACATTGTTGCGGAAATAAGTATAGATAGCAGTATCCACAGCGCCATCTTGAGAGATAACCAATCTTTCAGCGTAGTTACCCGTAACAAAAGTACCTGCAGAAACGAAAGTGGACCCTTGCAGAGCGACTAATTCCGATTGATGTTGGCTCATAAAATTGAAATCGTTTAATTGGGCTACGGTGATAGAAAGTGCATCCACATCATTGTAACTTGAGATTTTGTTTTCCACATCGGCTACAGGACAAAATTCAAGGTAACCATAATAATTGGTTAAAGTTCCAATAATTCCGGAAACTTTATCTCCAATAGCTAAAGAAGTGGTAATATTGGCATATCTGTCGTAAATAAAGATGGCTCCTGTTGCATCCTGAATCATTTTTTGATTGTTGTAAGAATCGGCAGCGGTAACGATGGCTTCTCCGGTATATCTGTAAATAACGGAATCAGGGGCGTTAGCATTCACATCACTCCAATCGATTTTTTCTCTTAATTCAGCGATGGTAGCAACTTCGGTATAGCTAAAGCAGGTAGCGGTGATCATCATTGTTTTCATCGCATCTTCGTTGGATAAAATAAGAGATCCGTTAAATTCGCCGCCAGTAGTTCCTTGGAATGTAACTGTAATATCAGCACCTACGCCATTCATCAAATCGCTATTGTTCAAAGTGGCAGGGGAAACAGAAAATCCAGGGCCTTCAATTGATACACTTGTAGTGCCGGAAGCATTGAGATTATGGCCAGTAACGGTTAAAGTAGTGGTGGCAGGTGTGTTAACAAGGGTTCTGATTTCACTGTTACCGCTAATATTGATATCAGGAATATTGGCTGACTCAATATAAATATTGTCCAAATAAAAACGGGAGTTAGTGGCTTTTTCCGCTACGAAAGCGACTTTTGTATCGGTGGAACCGCCTGTTAAATACACGGTGAAAGAGGCCATGGTACATTCTTCCGTATTACTATAAACAGGTAAATTTTCTACAGAGTCAACGATATAGTCGCGCCATTCTGTACTATTATTAAAAATGGCTGCCGTATTTTCAGGAAGATTCAAGCAAATGTACAATTTGGAAGATTCTCCGGATTTGTTCCATGCTTTGGCATCAAAGCGAACGCGAAATTCACCATTATTGGCAGAGCAATCGGTGGGAGGAGTTTGAAGCCATCCTTGTGCAGAACCGGTTCCTAATTTTACTTTCCCATTGGCAGGGAAGAATTTAAAAGTAGTCCAGCCAGCAGTTCCCAAATAACTTGCATTGAAATCATCGGTTGACCATGCGTTTTGTGTGGCTTCACATTGTTGGTTCCCGGAAGCAGTAATTCCGGAAAAATCTTCAGACAAGTAAACTTGTGCAGAAACAGTGCCTACAAAGAAACACAATACGGATATTAAAATAACCGCAATAAAATTGTAATTTTTTTTCATAAAATATTGATTTATTGGTTAATAATATTTCATTATATTTCCGCAAATATACATTATATTTTTAATAATGGTAAATTATTTTCACAGTTTAACAAAATTTATTAAAGAAATGTATGATAAATCATAAAAAGGTGTATTTTTGCGCTCGTTTTGCGGCAGTAGCTCAGTTGGTAGAGCGGCAGCTTCCCAAGCTGCAGGTCGCGGGTTCGAGACCCGTTTGCCGCTCTGAAAGACAGGTTCTTTGTTTAAAAAAAAGTTAAAAAAAATTAATTATCCATTTATATAACGCAACAATTAAAAAATCATAGTATTTTTGCTGCGAAATTTTTATGGCAATATTATTATTAACCTTATAAAATTTATCAAAATGAAAAAAGTATTAAGTATTGTAGCTCTCGCATTAGTATGCGTATTTGCTTTCACTTCTTGTAACAAAGAAAAAACAATGGAAGAGTTGTTAACTATTGAAAAAGGTTGGACATTGTCTGCAGCAACTTCTACTCCTGCTTATGTTATGAATAACGGTAATCAAATTTCAAACTTGTTTGATGGTTATTTCTATGACTGCGAAAAAGATGATATCATCAAATTCAAATCTGATGGTTATCAATATGTAAATCCTGGCAAAGAAAAATGCGAAGGTGATCCAGCACAAGAAACTTCTCTTGGAAAATGGTCTTTGAATGAATCTGCAAAAACTTTAGTAATGCACCTTCAATATTTCAACGACACTCAAAAAAATGCTACGATTGTTAGCTTAACTGAAAAAGAATTGAAAGTTAATGTTACTATCAATATTACGAACGAAGTAACCAAAGCTGAAGGCACATACACTTGGACATTAACTTATGTTCCTGCCAAATAATTTAGAACCAATTTATTATTAACCAATTTATAAAATTTATCAAAATGAAAAAATTATTTTTAGTTGTATTAGCTGCTGGTTTGTTTGTTGCTTGTGGTAACAAAACCACTGACACTGAAAACACCGATACTACTGCAGTAGATACTGCTGTTGTTGTTGAAGAAGAAGCTCCTGCTTGTGAGGCTGTTGTAGAAGAACCTGCAGTTGCTGAAAACCAAGCAAAACCTGCTGCTAAAGCAGAAGACAACAAGACTATCAAAGAAACTGCTAAAGAAGTTGGTACTGATGTAGCAAAGAAAGCTATCAACAAAGGTGGTGAAGAAGCTACGAAACAAATCAACAATGTTTCTACAAGTGATAAAGGTAACAGATAATCTGTCCTTTTAGTCAAAAAAAACGGAAGTCATCCGACTTCCGTTTTTTTTTGCTCTTGTGTAAAAGTTTAAAAAAATTGTCGGATATTTGCACCCTAAAATTATACATAGTTTATGGCGATGGAATTATCTGAACAAGAAATTATTAGAAGAAAAAAATTAGAAGATTTTGGTAATTTGGGCATTAATGCCTATCCGGCACCTGAGTTTGTGGTCAATACCAACAGTCGCGAGATTCATGAAAAATATCC
>JAEEUY010000173.1 GCA_016290715.1 Bacteroidales bacterium | reverse complement strand
GAGTAATATCATGGAAAAGAGGTAGGAAATCATGGCCAAAGCATCTAAAAGCCGGAAGGCAGAAGCATAAATCCCCGCCTCTTTAGCCCCTGTGGTTTCAGGAAGCAACCGCTCAATCATTACCGAATCAATACGGTTGTAAAAGGCCATCAGTAAGGTGAGGAGCGCAAAGGTAAAGCTTTTTTTCAGAATGGCAAGAAAAAAAACGGGATTCCATTGCAGTCTGCAAAAATGGGTGTGGCTGATGACAATTGTAAAGGCTACGATGGCCGTAAAGATATAGGCCGTTGTTTGTGCATAGATAAAATGCTCAATAGTAAAGCTGTTTTTTCCTAAAATATTGGTCCATAATAAGATACTGCAAAATATAATCATCAGCAATTTATCCATAACAGACAAAACACTGTCCGTTTTGAAGTAAAGCAAGGCCGAAATATTGGTGCGTAGGTAGAGGATGAGCGTGTTTAAAAACTGATTAAGAGCCATCCAAAACAGCAATTTGAACTGGTACGCATTGTAGCCGATACAAAAAGCAGTGATAAAAACAACTGTAAAATAGACGACGGCCAGCAGCAGTTTTAGCGTGATAATGCCGGAAAAATGCTTGGAAAGAAGTTGCGGATTGCGGGCAATATTCCGGTTATTGAAGTTGTTGATACCCATATCTAAAATGGCATTGAAGATATAGGTGAATCCTAAAATAGAGAAATAAAGGCCATAATTGCCTTCTCCCACTTCATTTTGCACTGCGACATCAATCCCTAAAATCCAAAATGGTTTGATGAGCAGATTTAGGAAGACAAGGATGGCAATGTTGAAAACAAAATCTGTCCTGTTTTTAAGTAGATTAGATAACAATATTGATAATTTTCTTAGGAACGATAATCACTTTTTTCGGGGTTTTGCCATCCAGCCATTTTTGTACTTCCGGATCTTCCAGAATGATCTTTTCAAGTTCTTTTGGCTGCAGGTCAAGAGAGAATTTTCGCTGCAACCGCGTTTTGCCATTGAAAGATACGGGATAGTTGGCATCTTTTTCCACGAGGTAGCTGCCATCAAACGTGGGAAATGTAGCCGTTACAATGAAGTCGGTATGTCCCAACAGATGCCATAACTCTTCGGCGATATGAGGTGCGTATGCTGAAATCAAGATGGCGAGAGGTTCCAATATCTTGCGCTTATTGCATTGTATGTCAGATAGTTCATTTGTCGCAATCATA
The DNA here is from genome assembly GCA_016290715.1 of Bacteroidales bacterium. GTDB lineage: Bacteria > Bacteroidota > Bacteroidia > Bacteroidales > WCHB1-69 > UBA1756. Next base: position 2,731 of record JAEEUY010000173.1, on the reverse strand, counting down.
AATGCGCTAACGGAGGTGTTGAATGAAAAACGTTCGTTGTCGTCTTCAATTTTTTTGATGGTTTTATGCAAGATTTTGTATTCTTCGCGACTTGGTTCTTCTTCAGAAATGCAGAATTCGTTCTCCCTGTTGTGGTATAAGCGCCAGAATTTCTTCATAAATCGGAATACCCCTTCAATACCATTGGTATCCCATGGTTTGGATAATTCAATAGGCCCCAGAAACATTTCATACATACGCAATGTGTCGGCTCCGTAACGTTCTACCAAATCGTCAGGGTTTTGGACATTGTATTTTGATTTCGACATTTTTTCAATTTCCCATCCGCAGATATATTTGCCGTCTTCCAAAACAAATTCGGCATCAGCAAATTCAGGGCGCCATTTCTTAAATGACTCAATATCCAAAATATCATTGTGTACAATATTGACATCCACGCGGATAGGGGTTACTTCGTATTGGTCTTTCAGGTTCAATGACACAAATCGGTTGGTTTGTATGATTCTGTAAACGAAGTTGGAACGTCCTTGAATCATTCCTTGGTTAATGAGTTTCTTATAGGGTTCATCTTTGCAAACCAGCCCAAGGTCGAATAGGAATTTATTCCAGAAGCGGGAGTAGATAAGATGTCCGGTGGCATGTTCTGACCCTCCTACATAGAGGTCAACATTTTCCCAATATTTATTTTTCTCTTTATTGACAAATTCTTTGTCGTTATGTGGATCCATATAGCGCAAGAAATAGCCGCTGGAACCGGCAAATCCGGGCATTGTACTGCATTCGAGAGGATATCCTTCCGCCGTTTGCCAGTGCTCGGCGCGTGCCAATGGCGGCTCGCCGTTTTCTGTCGGCAAATACTTGTCAACCTCAGGTAATAGTAATGGCAGATCTTCTTCGGGAAGCATATAAGGAATCCCGTTTTTATAGTAAACAGGGAACGGTTCTCCCCAATAACGTTGACGACTGAAAATAGCATCGCGCAAACGGTAGTTGACAGTGCCGTATCCGATGCCCATTTCAATGACCTTTTCAATTATTTTTTTCCCTGCTTCCTTCACGGAAAGTCCATCAATACATCCGGAATTAATGCAGGTGCCGTCTTTGGTTTCAAACGCCTCCTTGCTGATGTCGCCTCCCGCAATCACCTCACGGATAGGGAGATTGAAATGTTTTGCAAAGGCATAGTCGCGGCTGTCGTGGGCAGGTACGGCCATGATACCGCCTGTACCATAGCCCGCCAAAACATACTCTGCCACCCAAATAGGAATTTTTTCTTCGGTAAAAGGGTTGATGGCGTAAGCTCCTGTAAATACCCCGCTCACCTTTTTCACGTCGGTTTGCCGTTCCGTTTCCGAACGGTTTCTTGCCCATTGGACATACGCATCCACTTCCTGTTTGCGGTCGGGTGTGGTGATCTGTTCTATCAATGCGTGTTCCGGACACATCACCATAAAGGTAACACCATAAATCGTATCAGGACGCGTAGTAAAAATGTCTAATGTATCAGATTGATTCTCAATGGAAAAACGAACAAATGCCCCTTCGCTGCGACCAATCCAGTTCCGTTGTACTTCTTTGATAGAGTCGCTCCATTCCAAAGTCTCAAGGCCTTTCAGCAAACGTTCAGCGTATGCGGAAACGCGCAAAATCCATTGTTTCATCAATTTGCGCTCAACCGGGAATCCGCCTCTTTCCGATACCCCGTTGACCACTTCGTCATTGGCTAATACGGTGCCTAATTTTGGACACCAGTTCACCCAAGTGTCGGCGATATAAGCTAAACGGTAGTTAAGCAGGGTGGTTTCTTGTTCTTCTTCACTCATGGCATTCCACTCTTCCGCGGTGAAGGAAAGCGGTTTGGTCTCTGCCAAGTGCAAACCCTCGGTTCCTTGTTGGGCAAGGTGCTTTTTCAACTCTTCAATCGGAATGGCTTTTTCGCATTTCTTGCAGTAGCAGTGATTGAAAAGCTGAATAAAAACCCATTGTGTCCATTTATAATAGTCGGGATCAGCGGTTTTGAATTCCCGATCCCAATCAAAAGAGAATCCGATTCTGTCCAACTGTTCACGGTAACGTGCGATATTTTGCTTCGTTGTAATGGCAGGATGTTGCCCCGTTTGTATGGCATATTGTTCGGCTGGAAGGCCAAAAGCATCGTATCCCATCGGATGAAGCACATTGAACCCTTTCTGGCGTTTGAAACGCGCATAAATGTCAGAGGCGATGTAGCCAAGCGGATGTCCTACGTGCAGTCCGGCACCTGACGGATAGGGGAACATATCCAGAACATAAAATTTGGGTTTGGATAAATCTTCTTCAACATGATAGATTTTTTGCTCTTTCCAGGCTTTTTGCCAACGTTGCTCAACTTCTCTAAAATTGTAATCCATAATTAGTTATAAAAATTATTTGCCCTATAAACGAAGTTGCAAAATTACATTTTTTTTTCAATAAAAAAACGTAATTTTGCACCGGTTATGGAACAGGAATATTTGATTTTAGGCATTGACCCGGGAACTACGGTGATGGGATATTCTCTTTTGCGCGTTCATCTGCGTAAATCTGAATTGATTGAAGCTAATGTGGTTAAAATGAGTAAATTGGTCGGTCAAAATGAGAAATTGAAGAAGATTTTTGAAAGCACCAATCAACTGATTGATACATATCATCCCCAAGTTTTGGCTATAGAATCTCCATTTTTCGGGAAAAATCCCCAGTCGATGCTCAAACT
>JAEEUY010000172.1 GCA_016290715.1 Bacteroidales bacterium | reverse complement strand
TTTTTCATTTTCCGCATGGCCACGGCAATGTCATCGTCCAATTTGTCCATAGAACGGGGAAGCACTTCGGAAAGGTGGTTGTTTTCTTTGAGATACTCTCTGTAGTTGAGCAGGTTATTCTCTTCGGGCGTTACTATTTTCGGACGGGCTTTGGCGCGTTTTTTTTGTCTTTCCGCAATTAAAAAGCGGTTTCCGGCACAGAGAATGCCACCCGCACAGCTTTCGTCGCACGCGCGCAGTTCCAAGAAGTCAATATTGTCAATTTCCTCGTTTTCTATTTTTTCAAGAAACTCCACTACATTGTGGATTTCATCAATCGCCAAATTGCGTCCTGTTGGGATTACTTTGACCTCGCCTCCGGTCAGTGACCAATTAATGCTGTCTTTTGATATGGGGTGGAAATCGAACTCATCTTCCCGTAAAGAATAGACCCCTTGCTTAATGACACGGAATACCTTATTATATAAATAATTCATATTAATAACGCCGTCGATGACAGATTTTTCTTCCCCTACAGGACTTTTTACTGCCGCGATTTTGGCAGCGCAAGGGGAGACATAGAAAATACCAATATCTTCGGCGGGGATGCCCAAACTCGTTAATTTTTTATGGATATAGAGGGCTGTTAAATCCAAGGGGGGCTTGGTTAGTAATAAATTGGGTATCAGTGAGGGGAATTTGACTTGTATGAGACGTACAATAGCAGGGCAGAAAGTAGAGATGATGGGGTGAGCCTGTGTACTCTCTGTCATGTGCTCATTGATCATCTCTTTAATGACATCCACACTCTTTTCAACCTCATACACATATTTGAATCCCAAATGATATATTGCGGATAGAATGGCTCTTTGATTGATTTTTTCAGGAAACTGGGCACTGAAGATGGTGGGGATGAGAATAACAGGGCATTTGTAGTTGTAAATAGTTTCAAAGTCATCTTGTTCAATATAAATTGCATTTACAGGACAAGTTTTGTAGCAGTTCCCGCAGTCAATACAGCGATTGGGATTTAAAACGGGCTGTCCGCCGGTTACGTGGATGGCGCCGGTAGGACAAACGCTGGTGCAGTGGGAACAGCCGATGCACAAGTCATATTTGAACTTGAGCGCGTGATGAAAATTTTCCATGACTAATAATAATTGGTTATTTCGATGGTGGTTCCGACACCCACTTGAGAGTTGACAACTAATTTATCGGAGTTTGACTGCATATTGGGCAATCCCATGCCGGCGCCAAAACCCATTTCGCGAACTTTAGGGGAGGCAGTGGAAAATCCCTTTTGCATCGCTTGGTTGATGTCGGGGATTCCGGGGCCTTCATCTTGCAGTTTAATATAGATGCTGTTCTCTTCCAAATCAACGGTTATTGTGCCACGAAAGGCGTGGGCTACAATATTCACTTCTGCTTCATAGAGTGCTACGACAGTACGTTTGACGATGGAAGGATCAATACCTAATTGTTTCATCATTTTTTTGACAATGCTTGAGGTAGTTCCTGCATTAGTGAAATCACCACCTTCTACTTGATATTCAAAATGCATAATGCGGTTTTTTTTAGTAAACACTGGGCACTTCTGCCTGATATAGTATGCCGGAGGTGCGGTATAAGGAGAAGGGAGTCTCTATAAGTGTCATCTCGTTGTCCGCGGCCATCTCTTTCATTTCTTCCGTAGCCTTTTTCCCTCTGACAAAAACAATTACTTTAATATCAGACATCTCGCATGTACGGATGGTTTGCACGTTTGTCAAACCCGTAAGCAGTGCCAAATTTTTATCTGTATGGATTGTGAGCACATCGCTCATTAAATCTGAGGCGAAGACGCATTCGATTTCTGTATCGCTATACGCCTCGCCCTCTACAATTACGCCTGAAATCAAGGAACACAATTCTTTTAGTTTCATTTTTTTATAGTTGTTAAGTAATAATTGTTGCAAAATTAATAAATATTTTCTAATCGATAGGGGATTATTTGCCGATGTAATTTTCCAATTCCTCTACTGATTTGGGAATGTGTCTGCCCAAAACGCGATTTCCCCCGTCTGTTACGGCTACGCAGTCTTCCACACGAATTCCTCCAAAGTCGAGGTAAGCATCCAATTGGTCGTAGTTGATAAAATCGGCAAGATGTTTCTGCTCTTTCCACATTTTGATTAATTGTGGAATGAAATAAATACCTGGTTCAACGGTGATGACCATCCCCGGTTTCAGTGCTCTGGCCATACGGAGGTTGGCGGTTCCGAAAATAGAACTGCGGCTGCAAGTTTCATCGTAGCCGACATAGTTTTCACCGAGACCTTCCATATCGTGCACATCCAGTCCGATCATGTGCCCCAAGCCATGAGGGAAAAACAGGGCGTGAGCCCCCAAACGGACAGCCTCTTTGATATTGCCTTTCATCAATCCAAGGCTTTTTAAACCTTCAGACATTTGTTCGGCAACGGCAAAATGTATGTCGCGATAAGGAGTGTCCTTTTTTACCAAACTGATACCCAACATATTCCCTTGATAAACCAGTTCGTATATGTCGCGTTGCTGTTGTGTGAACTTTCCTGTAACGGGATATGTGCGGGTGAAGTCGGAGCAATAATGCATCTGGCCTTCTACGCCCGCATCCATCAACAACAGTTTGCCCGCTTTTAAGTCAACGTTATGGTCGGAATTGTGGAAGATTTCGCCATGTTGTGTGAGAATAATGGGAAAAGATACTCCGTTTCCTTCTGTCAGCGAGCTGCCTTCAGCCAAGCCCACCAATGATTGTTCGCTAATGCCTTCTCTGCACGCTTTCATTACGGCAGTATGCATATTGTATGCCATCACACAGGCTTTCTGCATTTCTTCTATCTCAATATCTTCTTTGATAGAGCGTTGGGAAATGATGGCTTTGGTTAATTCAATAGAAACCAACGATTTGAGTTCTTCTACTTTTTTATTTAAAAGATTGGATAAAAAGATCTGATTGTCGAAGCGGGATGGGAAGGTGAGATGAAGTTTGCGTTGG
>JAEEUY010000171.1 GCA_016290715.1 Bacteroidales bacterium | reverse complement strand
CGAAAATGCCATGTACTTAGCCAAACGTTTCAAAGAAACAGGCATCAAGTATAACTACCCAGGTCTTCCAGAACATGTTGACCATGAATTATTTACAAAAATGATGAATGAAGGTTATGGCTATGGCGGCATGATCTCTATCGATATGGGCACGGCCGAAAGAGCCAGCGCCATCATGGAAAAAATGCAAGAACTCGGCGTAGGATACCTCGCTGTAAGTTTAGGTTATTTCAAAACCTTGTTTAGCAATTCCGGCAAATCAACCTCTTCAGAAGTTCCTGAAGATATCCAAAAAGAAATGGGTATGAGCGAAGGATTGATTCGTTTTTCAGTAGGTCTGGACAATGATCCTGAAAGAACCTTCCAATTGATTAAACAAGCAATTGAAGAAACTAAATAATTCATTGATAATTATCTAAAAAGAAAGCTGGATTTCTGTAAGAGATTCAGCTTTTTTTGTAAATAGTATTTCTGAAAATTTATGTACCTTTGCAACTGCTTTGCAAAGAAAATTTTTTATCATCTATTATTTGTAAATCATTAAATATGAAGAAATTAATATTATTGTTCTTAGCAATCTCCGTAATGGGGCTTCACTTTGTATCCTCAGCACAAAAAGAGATCACATTAACCAACATCTGGAAAGATTATATCTTTATTCCCAAGTCGGTCCCGGGATTTGCCTCCATGCCTCATAGTGATTACTACACGACAGTGGATTTGGCAGGAATCCATCAATTCAGTTTTGAAACCGGCAAAGAAGTGAAGATGCTATTGAGCAATCAGATGCTTGAGACAGCGTCTCAAAAGAAATTGTATATGTCCAAATTAAGCGACTACTCTTTCGACAATAGCGAAACAAAAATTTTATTGGCTTTTGACGAAGAGTATATCTATCGCCGCTCCACTTGCGCCTATTATTATGTTTATGATTTGAAAAACAATACATTAACACAGGTTTCTAATACGGATGCAGGGAAGATCAGTTTTGCGGATTTTAGTGCCGATGGAACCAAAGTCGCTTTTGTCCGTGATTATAATCTCTATTATTATGATTTGGCCAATCAAAAGGAGGTGCAAATCACCACTGACGGGAAGGAAAACCATATTTTAAACGGATTTGCAGACTGGGTGCACGAAGAAGAGCTGAGCATGTCGCAATGCTTTTATTGGTCGCCCGACGGACTGAAAATAGCCTTTTTGCGTTTCGATGAAAGCGATGTGAAACAATTTTCCATGACTATGTGGGGAGAACTTTATCCTGAAGAATATACTTATAAATACCCGAAAGCAGGAGAAGACAACTCGTTGGTAGATATCTATGTATATGATTTGCAGACTGCCCAAACCCAGAAAATTGATTTTCCACGCGAAGATTGTTATTATCCCCGCGTGTATTGGCTCTCCAATTCAACCGATTTGATGGTATTGAAACTCAACCGTCTGCAAAACCAACTTGACTTTTACCGATGCAATATCACAGATCATTCCCGTAATATTGTGCTAACCGATAAAAACGACGCTTGGCTGGAAATTTCTGAAGATTACTACTTTTTAGAAGACAACAAAACCGTGATTTTCACCTCAGAGCGTGATGGCTATAACCATATTTATAAGGCTGAATTCGGGGAAGATCCCGTACAACTGACCTCTGGTAACTATGAAGTAAAGAATATATGTACGATTGATTTTCAGAAAAAACTGATTTATTACCTTTCCAATGAATCGCACGTGCTGAATCAGGATTTGTATGTGGTTAATTTTGATGGGAAAAAGAAGAAACTGCTGACAGACGGAACGGGTTGGAACACCCCGACTTTCAACAGTAATGCCCATTTTTATTGCAATAATTATTCGAATGCCACCACGGCTCCTATCTATACTGTTCACAACAGTGCAGGGAAACTACTATACACTTTGGAGGATAACGAAGAATTCATGCAACGTGCCAAAGAGTACGGATTCTCCAAAAAAGAATTATTCTCTTTTACCACTGACGAAGGCATTGAATTAAATGGGTGGATGATCAAACCTTTGCGTTTCAATCCGAACCAAAAATATCCTGTTTTGATGTATGTATATGGCGGACCCGGTTCGCAAGAGGTAAGCAACGCCTATTATAGGGGCAATGATCATGCGTGGTATCAAATGTTGGCGCAAAAGGGATATATTGTTGTATGTGTGGATGGTCGCGGAACTGCCGGTCGTGGCGATGCTTTCAAGAAAGTGATATACAAACAGATGGGGAAATTCGAAGCCATTGATCAGATTGCCACGGCACACTATTTACAGACCTTGCCTTACGTGGACAAGGATCGTATTGGCATTTGGGGATGGAGTTTCGGCGGTTATCTGTCAAGTTTAGCCATGTTTAAAGGAGAAGGGGTGTTCAAAATGGCCATGGCCGTTGCTCCCGTCACCAACTGGCGCTATTACGATAACATCTATACCGAACGTTTTCTTCAAAAACCACAAGACAATCCTGAAGGATACGATGATAATTCGCCCTGCTTCTTCGCAAATAAATTGGAAGGAAACTACTTGCTAATACACGGCACTGGCGATGACAACGTTCATTTTCAAAACTCGATGGATTTGGTTACACAATTAAACAAGGCCGAAAAACAATACGAGCAGTTTTTCTACCCGAATAAAAATCACTTCATTTACGGAGGAAACACCCGATTCCAACTCTACACGAAACTGACCAATTTCTTGTTAAAGAATTTGTAATACCAACCCCCAATTAAAAACAGTAATGAAGAAACAGAAGAGGCATACCGTTGGTATGCCTCTTCTGTTTCTCGAAATAGTTTATTCCGACTCATTTTGGGAGAACATATCCTCCTTAAAACTTCCACCCCAAAGTCAGAGCAAAACGGTTGCGTTGGGTTTGGGTAGTAACTACGTCTGAAGTGTTGTATAGTTTGAAGGCATAACCGCTCAATCGCCATGAGTAGGCAAAATCAGCAAAGAAATATTTGCCTCTGAAGCCGATGCCACAGGAAGCGTTGTGCGTTAGTCCATTGGCTACCCCATTTTTATAAGGAGACGTAGAAAGGCCATAGCCTAATCTTGCTACAAGAAAACTGGCAATCGTTACTTCTCCACCAATACGCACTGAATGGCATGCACCGTAATTGTTTTCAATATTCTTATTTTCTGTCGTGTAGTTGTAACGATAATTATAGTTATCTGATGACATAAGCATTGCCATTGAATAGTCGGTAAATTCATACTCTGCATTAATAAATGCACGTTTCGCAATGATAAAACCCACACTACCCATAACACGCAAAGGTGTACACAACTTATATTTCGACACATTATCGTACTCCCAGTCACTGTTAGGGTCACTGGTATTATACACGTTGACTTGTCGATTCAAAGTCTCTTTCAAATTATTATAGAAAGTAGGAGAATGAAATGCCACACCGATGCGCAGAAACTCAACAGGCTGGTAAATAATACCCACTTTGGCATTGATACCCACTCCCGTGGTGTGCATACGGTCATTAACCGTATAATAATCAAAGGAGTTGATTTCATCATTGAGGTCGCGTTCGGTGTACTCCGCATTCATCGTATAATCCAAAAACGGCACCCCAACGGTTAAACCAACATACAATTTGTCATCGTAATTTCCTCCAAAAGAGAAGTTCATTTCATCAATTCCCCCTTTTGTACGAATGTCTTTTGACAACCACAAGTCATGATTGCTAAGGGGAGACCAATATTGTTGGGGTTCCCCGCCGAGTGTGTCAATCAGCCATGTTTCCCATGCGGCTTCGGCATCATGCGTCAAATTTCCCCAATAGGTTCCATTGGCACTTTCGATAAAGTCGTCTGTCATTGAGGTCCCTTTGCTATTTCCTCCCATAAAATAGGAATTATTAAAATCACTGATGCGGTTATAGCCGAACCCGAATTGAGCCATTTTCCATTTGGAAGTTTCATCTGCTATTTTCCAAGAAAAAACCATACCCAAATTGGTGAGACTATAGCGTACACGATGAGCAATTGAATAAGCATTATCGTAAACACTTTCTGTATTGAAAGAGGAAATCACTACTGGAGTAAAGGAAATTTCGTGCCGTTTAAACACCCCAATAGCCGCAGGATTAGTACTCAAAGCCGAAAAATCGCCGCCAATAGCGCCGAATGAGCTCCCTGCCCCCATGAAACGGGCAGTACCGGCATAATCTGTTTGTGAAAAACGGAAAGCATCCAATTCATCTTGTGCAAATACTGACATTGCACTCATCAATAAGACAATTCCTAAAATGAATATTTTTTTCATATCGTAAAATTTAAATGGTTATTGCAATGACTTTTCTTGTAAGGCTTTGACCCGCGACAGTATTGTTTCTTGTTCAAGAATCTGTGCCCTATCAATGGTTTCTATGTCAGCATTGAGCTTCATTTCAACCCACATTTCACGATAATCATCGCGAAATTCAAACCGGTCGGAGAGGCAAGTAAACGTGTAAGCACTGGTGTCGTTGTCATCAATGGAAGCATTGTGCAAACACCGTTCTATTTCCTTAAAATTTTGATAATTGACAATTTGTATAGATACTGTATCTTGTTCTATATAAAAATTAATATCAAAAGCATTCGATTGGTCGTCGCTGTAGCGCTCCATCAAAGACAACAATTCGTGCAGAGCATACGATAAAGTTCCAAAATGCGCTTCCAAATGGAAGTTTGAGCATATATTTTCCGCTGCACGGAGCACTTCATTCTGGGCATTTTCTATAGTTAAATGCTGTAATTCAATATTATACATAGCAATAAGATTATTCGATGTTATAAAAATATTGGTTTACTTTTTCCTTGTAATAATAATTCAAATTAGCAGGAATGGATTTGAGCATTTCCGTTTGTTGTTGAGTTTTTTTATCCATATTCCACTCTTTCGGCGGATTGGGATTGCGGATATCTTTCGCCTCTGTACTTTCACGTTTATCCTCTTTCTCGCGTTCCATCTCCGCACGTTCACTTTCCAACATTCTGGTTTCTATATTTTTCTGTCTATTAATCGTTTCCGTTGTAATAGTGCGGTTAACCAAATCTTTTTCCGTTTGCTCCATATCCTTGATGATTTTATCAAGCGTTCTGTCGCCCACACCATTTTCAGATTTCAGTGCATCTTGGCATTCTTGCATCATTTTGCGGATAGCCTCCTGCTGGGCAGCCATTTTGGCCAACTGTTCACTGATGGATTGCCCATTGGGATTTTGTTTTCCTTGTTGTTTCCCTTGTTCCATAGAGCGCTTTAATGCTTCCATTTGACGGTTGAGTTGTTGCTGCAACTCGCGTGCAGATTTTGTTTTCCCCTTGCCACCAGGTTTATCACACGAACCTTTTCCCCCCTTCTTGTTTTTGCAATTTTTACATTCACTCTGCTTCTTTTGCATCTCTTTTTGCGATTCGGCCAACATCAATGCCAGATTGTTCATGCTGGTCATGGCAAATTGCTGCTGACTGAGTGCATTTTTTAATTTACGGTCGGTGAGAAGGGAAATCGTGGAAGAAAGATAATCATCAATTTTGCTGACTTCAGTTTGAATAAAAGGTTTAACGGACGTTTGCCGACGCGCGAGAGCTTCCAAAGAATCCGCTACCAACTGCATATTCTCCTTGATATTATGCTGTGTGCGAATAACATCTGTCAGACGCGTTGAGTGAGCAGTCAATGGCCGCAATAATTCCATATTCTCTTCCTGATGAAAAGAAATCTGAACCAGATTATCCAAAATTTGTCGAATTGTTTCAATATCTTCGGCTAAATCCTCTTCCTCATTTTCCAACATATTCATCTCCATTTGATCAGCCATTTTTTCCATTTTTTCAGCCGCATCCGATTGTTTTCCCGCCGACTGATTGCGATTGTTTTTATTTAGGGCGTCCTTGCTGTCTTTCATATCCTGTTCAATCTGCTTCTGCAAATCTTCGGTATTGGTAAGTTTATTAGGATCCGCTAATTCTTGATTCAGTTTTTTAAGTTCCTGCAAATCCTTCTTTATTTCGTTGAAACGTTGCTCAATATTTTCTTGCTTTTGAAGCAATTCGTTTTTATTGATCGCCTTTTGCTCCGTTTCCTTTGAAAGCATCCGCTCATCACGCGACAGATCTTTCGTTTTTTCAATAATATCGGAATATTTTTTCTCGAACTCCAGCTGCTTGAAAAGCTCCAGCTGCTGATCCAACGACTTATTGAGGTCTTCCGTGTTCTGTTTCATCTCTTTCATCGCTTTCTGTACATCCTCCTTCTGACTGGCCTCGTTCATCATTTTTTGCAATTTCTCAAACATTGCCTTCATCTCTTCCGAAAGCACATCCTCAAATCGTTTTTGAAGTTCCTGCTGTTTTTTAATGAGATTTTCAGGCATATTCTTATATTGCTCTTCAAGTGCATTTTGCTGACTCTGATTCTTTTGAAGTTCGTCAATTTGCTTTTTTAATTCCTGGTATTTTTCAAGAAGATCTTCAAGTTTTTTCTTATCCTGCCATGAAAGTTCCTGATTCTGAATCATTTGTTTTTCCAACTTCTGAATATCCTTGAGCAAATCATTGGATTCTTGAACCAGATCTTGCAAATCCTTTTTCGCTTGGTCGTTGCTATTTTTCAAATCCTCATCCAACTCTTTTTGTGTTTTAACCCTAAACGACTGAGAGGACGATTTGCTTGATTTTGCCCCATTGACCCCATCATTATCAAATACTTCAAAATAATAATCCACACTATAACCCGGTTCAAGTTGCAATTCCACCGCATCAAAATAGTAGAAGAAATCCTGTACAGTGAGCTGGGGATTGATTTTAATGGGCACCACTTTCCCACTTTCAAGAAGATTACGGTCGGCATCATATTTGCTATAAACGAACCGGGCTTTGCTAAAACCATAGTCATCCTTGATGCTTCCCTTGAAATAGATACGGTCGGGTAGTACCGAATCGGCCTGGCTTTCAACGGCAATTTCAGGATATTGGTCGGTAATGATGTTGATATGATGCTTCAGCGTATCTTTGTTCGCACAAAATCGGTTTTTATTAATAATAGCATAATCGAAACTGGTTCGCGCTACCAAAGTGGTTTGATACAAGCTCTTTTCGGCAGTTTCGCGAAGCGTTTTTTCGGGAAGTATAAATGATAATTCATGTGTGTTCTTAGTATAAAACGACCACGTAATGCGCGTTCCATCGGGAACGGTGGCATCCCCGTTGTTGTCTATTGTCTCATCAGGTTTATGGAGATAGGCGGGATAGTGCAGAAGCATCGTAAAACTAACAATAACAGGCTTGGGAAGCACCTCCAACGTATATTCATCTGACGTAACTTCGTCTGTATAAATATAAAATGACGTATTACTTTGCAAATTCTTAAAAGTATAGCTGAAGTGTACGTTGTCGTTCTTTGATAGCTGATAGTGTTTATTACCAATAGCGATGTAGGCTGCATCCGGTGTGGACTCCCCTACTGCCGTCACATGCAACACAAACTCCTCATTCTGAAAAGTGCTCAAGGTGTCATTTTCCACCTCAAATTGATAGGGGGCGGGCTTTTGGTAATATTGCTGGTGATGTATGATTCTTTCGGACGAAGAAGTGAAAACTTCACTTTTTGTAGAAAAAATAGCAATGAAAATAAAAATGGGAATCAGTGCCCATTTAATGTATCGTTTGGTGTTTTTAAAGGGGATGGCTTGGGTAAAAGGGAATGGCTTTATCTGTTCGATTTTAGCGTCAATCGCCGCATTTAAAAGTTCAAGACTTTTATAATCATTCGTATTGATTAAATCTTCTAATTGAAATAAATTCAATAATTTATCATCAATTTCCGAAAAGTGCTTTCCAATAATCTCAGCAATTTGCTTACGGGTAAGTTGTTTCCCAAATCCTGCAATTTTTCCGAGGGGGATGAGGATATAAAAAATGAATGTAACAACAAAGAGAGAGATATAGGAATAAAAGAGGATAGAACGAATCGTGGTGTTGAAATATGAGAAGTATTCCAAAACAGCATATACAATAAACGTAAGCAGCGTGATGAGCACAAAGAAAATGGCGCCTCGCAATAATTTATTGAGGTAGTATTTGCGGACAAAGTCCGATATCTTATTATAAATCAGTTCTTTGTTATTCATCATCAGGGTGTTCTTGCAGCCATTTTATGTTAAAAAAAGTACTCGGTTGTTGTTTAAAGTAGGATAACAGCATTTTGTTTTTCCCATATAGCTTGCGCAAAAAGAAATAACGTTGGAAAGGCTTGCTCATTTTATTGAGTTTCTTTCTTCTCACGAAAATTTTTGCCAAGGTAGAAGGAATCTGCTTTTTCGACAATTCCATTTCACGGATGAGGAGATCGGTGATAGGAATTTGGATGGGGCACACAGGAACACAATTCCCACACAGTAAAGTGCGGGAGAAGAGGTCTCCGGTAATCCGGTTCCTCGCAAAACAATTTGCTTTAACCAATTCAATGGGGGAAAATTCTTTTGATTTTTCGTATTGATAGATAGGACAAACGGTGCGGCACTTCCCACAATCGATGCAATAAAGGGAGGTGCGCAGGATATTGTCTTTCAATATTTCAGTCACTCCATTATCATACAAGAAGATGGTAACAGGCACATCCTGCATATTGAACTCACCCTCTTGTTGGATTTTGGTTTTTACCACCCGCTTGATGGGACGATTGATGATTTTCACATCTTCAGGCAGAAACTCTTGGTTTTGGGAGTAGGATTTGAGATACAACAGCATCTCCAAATCAGAAATCTTGTCAATTAACTTACTGATGTCTAAAAGAATAAAGATATTTGGGATTAAGTTAAAGCAATTTTTGCTTCGTTTATTCAATAGCACCAGCGTGCCTGTTTCAAGAACGCCGAAATCAGCTTGGGTAAATAAAACAGAGGCACTTTGTTTGCCGTTCTCCACCTCAACAATCGGAATTTTTTTAATTTTCTTCGTATTATTAAACTCTTCAGGAATATGAGGAAGATCGAAACAAACCTTATTGTATATTTTATCCGGAAGAAGTTGGTAAACAAGTTCCACCAATGACGCTTCGTTATCTGCCCAAAAAACATTAAAATTCTTATTGAGCATACGTTTTTCAAACGCCGCCAGCTTATTTTCCATATTCTCGATATAACTATGTCGAGCAATATAGGCACGCGTTTTGATAAAATCCATATCAACATTTTGCGAAATTTCTTCCATAGCTATCGGATATTAATTTTGGCAACTCTTTGGGTATGTCGTCCCCCCTCAAAAGGAGTTTGAAAAAAACATTCAATGATCGAAAAAGCCGTTTCGGGGAGAATAAAGCGAGCGGGAAGGACCAACACATTGGCATCGTTATGTTGCCTGGCCAATTTGGCAATATCTTCGTTCCAAGCAAGAGCAGCACGCACATTGGCATGTTTGTTCGCTGTGATTGCCACCCCATTGCCGGTACCACATATCAGCACTCCTCTCAACTCGTTATCTTGGGCAACTTTTTCAGCCAACGGATGTGCAAAATCAGGATAATCAACACTTTCTGTTGAATGCGTACCCAAATCCTGCCACTCAAACTGATCGGCAAAATGCTTCTTTATTAACTCTTTTAACTCATACCCTGCGTGGTCGCTTGCAATATAAACTTTCATACAAAACGCTTTTTACACAACTTGCAAAAGTACAAAATAAATATTAAAAAAGCTTCAAATAAAAATTTTATTTGAAGCTTTTTTTACCAAAGGGGGAAAGAGAAAAATAGTCTCTTTTTTTTATTCTTTATCTTACCAAACTTCTATGAATGAAGAAATTCGCGAATATCGCCAAGGATTTTATTGGCCATATTATCGGCTAAATTTTCCGTTTTTCCTTCTGCATATATTCTGATAATAGGTTCTGTGTTTGAAGGGCGAAGGTGTACCCAGCCGTTTTCAAAGTCAATTTTCACCCCATCAATGGTGTTGACTTCATACCTCTCATATCTTTCTGCAATAAAATTCATTATCTTCTTGATATCCATTCCTTCGCTGAGGTCTATTTTGTTTTTCGAGATGCAATAAGATGGGTATTGGCGACGTATTTGTATGCTATCTTTTCCCGATTCGGCCATATAAGATAAGAAAAGAGCGATGCCGACGAGTGCGTCTCTACCATAATGCAAGGCAGGATAGATCACCCCACCGTTTCCTTCTCCACCAATAACGGCTTCCGTATCTTTCATCTTTTCCACCACATTCACTTCGCCGACGGCGGAAGCACAGTATTCCACCTCATATTTCTGACTGACATCGCGCAAAGCTCGTGTGGAAGAGAGGTTGGATACTGTATTCCCTTTCTGGTGCTGCAAAACATAGTCGGCCACCGCTACCAACGTGTACTCTTCCCCAAACATAGTGCCGTCTTCGTTCACAATCGCCAATCTGTCCACATCAGGGTCCACTACAAAACCAACATGATAGTTTCCCTTTTTCATACATTCTGAGATCTCATACAGATGTTGGGGAAGCGGTTCGGGATTATGAGCAAAAACACCCGTTGGCTCCCCATTTAGAATCTTCACTTCTGCCACTCCTAATCGTTTGAGCAATAACGGAATAGCAATTCCTCCCGTAGAATTAACGCAATCAACAGCAACTCTGAAATGCGCTTTTTTGATAGCGTTCACATTCACCAATTCCAATTTGAGTATGGCATCAATATGGTCATCCATCGCTTTGCTATAGGTGGTATATTTTCCCAAGTTTTCAACAGGTGCAAAAGTATAACTTTGTTTCTTTATGATATTCAATACTTTAGCACCATCGGATGCAGAAATAAACTCTCCTTTGCTATTGAGTAGTTTGAGTGCATTCCAATTCATCGGGTTATGACTTGCGGTAAGAATAATGCCGCCGTCGGCATGGTGATGCGTTACCGCCATTTCAACCGTCGGTGTGGTGGAAAGTCCCAAATCAATCACATTCCCGCCCATACTCTGCACTGTGCTGCATGCAATTTGACTCACCATTTCTCCCGATACACGGCCGTCGCGTCCCACGACGATGGTAAGTGCATTTTCATCTTTCTTTAAAAAAGTCATGAAAGCTGCAACAAATTGTACAATATCAACAGGGGTCAGATTTTCGCCTGCTTTACCGCCAATAGTTCCACGAATTCCCGAAATTGATTTTATAAGTGACATATTCTTCGTTTATTGGTTATTATTACTTAATTTTATTTCTATTCCAATTTGTATTTGCACAGCAAAAATGCCTTTGTTATACTGACGCGCCACATTGGGACGGTCCACCTTCGCATTGAGTGGAATGAGGTAGGTGGGAGTTACCCCTGCGCCAATACGGAATATTTTCCCTAATTTGACCTGTATTTGCACTATGGCACCTATTCCCAACATATTGGCACGATAAGTAGTAGAAGAAAGAGAATGAGTTATGCTATCTTGCTGTACTGAAACCGTTTTCTTAATATTGTTATAAGAGACTTCCCCTCCTGCCCTCAATTGGAAACGCGTTCCCAACGGCCTTGTGTATAACGCCGCCACCCCGAATTTGTACTTGGAAAATTTTTGCGCCACCCCCAAATAATCCACCTTCCCTTTATGACCTGTATAGTCAAAATCAATCTGAAAATCAAGATTAGGATGCCATTCATCCATAATAAAAGCACCTCCAACCCCAATGGTTTTATTCATCAAAGAATCATTGGAAAACTCTTTGTCAAAATGAACTTCAATTCGTTGGGCGAATGAATAGAGCGTCGCAAAGGCAAGAAGAAACAAAAAGCCAATCGTTCGGACAAGTTGTTTTTTAGTCATAATTGTAGATTCTCCCCCTTAAACGAGAAACTGATTTTTTTTATTTTTTAAATTTTCAAAAAAAATGTGATTATTTTTTATCAATGTTGACTAACTTGTAGTTACGTGATCCCATACCCAATTGTTCGGCATATTCGATTTGATGTTTTCCGCTGACAGAGTTTTTCCGGAGGAAAGCATCATCGCTGCCGTCTGCTTGGTCCACCAAATCGTGGGCGGCTGCCTCAATGGCGACAATATCGGTAGAGGCGAGGATGCCAATATTGGGTACAAAGGGCTTCTCCGGATGGCTTCCGCAGTCGCAAGTGGGCGAGATATTAATCACGATATTGAAATAGATATTGTTTTTCGCTTCGATAACAGGTTTGGCATATTCCACCAAACCTTCGAGAAACCGTTTGGCTTTTTCTTCATCATCGGGGGCTTGCATAGCGCCGTGGGGACAAGTGGAGATACACTTGCCGCAACCGATACATTTTTTATAGTCAATGGTCAGCGGGTCGAGTGAAATGGCACCGGCCGGACAATCTTTCACACAAGCTGCACAACTTACGCAGGCATCGGGATTTACCACAGGAAAGTCGTTCTTATGCATCGCCCGTTTGCCGTCGGGAGTGGCCATTCCCATAGAAGCATTTTTAATACACCCGCCGAAACCGCTTCTCCCATGTCCTTTAAAGTGGGTGAAATAGATAATCGTTTCATATTTTTCAAAATTCTTGCCGATGAGCGCCGTATCAAACCGTTGTCCCCCTTCGATAGGCAGTTTGAGCGTGCCGCCCTCATCCAAAATGTCAATAGGGGCGAACGTAAAACCATGATCGCGAGCCAATTCAATATGGGTTTTCGTTTCCGCACGACGACCCGTATAAGCCACGTTGGTTTCAATGAGGGTGGCATTCAAGGCTTTGCACAAGGGCTCCACCATGGTGGCGGGAACGAAATACTCGTTTCCATCCTCGCCAAAATGCACTTTGATCCCCACTTCCCCTTTCACGTTTCCTTTTACATATTCAAAAATTTTCATCACTCCTTCCGGAGAAATATCTTCCGTAAAATAAACGATGGAAGAAGCAACCGTGTCAGCAGCAGTTCCAGCCGGCACATCTTTGTTTCTGTTGCAACCACACAAAACAGTGGCTATGACAGCAATAATGATGGATATTTTTTTCATTCTGTTTTTAAATTTTGAGTAGCAAAAATAGTGATTTTTTTTGTAAAGATTGAAAATGGAAATCTATTTTTAAGTAAAAGATTGTTAAAAAAATAGCGGCATTCCCCTGATTACGAAATGCCGCTTAATCCGCTTAAAAATGTGATGGTTATTTGACTTTTTTAAATTGGATGACAACATAATCAGTATAACTACCACCAGCTGAATTAGTTAAGTTGCAATAACCTGACACTCTCATATTATTGCGTGAAAGTTCTATAATTTCTAAATCCAAGCTCACTTTATACCAACCGTTACTATGATATACATAACCCGAATTTAACAATAATGAACCATCAAATAAACTATAAGTCCCTTGAATGTTATAATCCTCCCATAAAAAGGTAGAAGAGCATACTCCATTGGATCTGAATCCCCACACTTCACTGTTATAGTCATCTACATATTCACTATTTTCGAACCCTTGTGTAATTCTCCAGCTCCCCACAATTAATTTTTCGTTACTTTTAGAACAAGAGCTGAATAAAACAGCGGCGGCTAAAAAAAAGACAGCCATGGTCAATAATCTAACTTTTTTCATCTTCTTGATTTTAATTTTACGTGTTGAATAATAATCCGTTTGTCGTTAGTGATAATTTCACAAAAAACAATTGCAAAAATCAAGAAATCCTTACAAAATTACATGGACCGTGTTATCAAATCACTGTTTTTTGTCATCAAATAGTTTAAAATTGTATTTTCACAGACCATAATTTTGGTATCTTTGCATTCAAATTCAATGTATGAAAATCATAAATTTAGTTGAAACAATTTTGGAGTACTGGTTGTGG
>JAEEUY010000170.1 GCA_016290715.1 Bacteroidales bacterium | reverse complement strand
ACCACTTTATTCGGGAAATTCGCCTTTATCTCCAAACCGATGGCATGTGCGAGGTGCGTTTTCCCCAACCCCGTATTGGAATAGATAAAGAAGGGGTTGTAGGGAGTCGTTCCCGGAGGTGCTTGCGCAATCAGCTTGCCAGCCAATCGGGCAAACTGATTGCATTCACCTTCAATGAAATTATCAAAATTTAGCGTATCAATTAGGTTGCTCGGAATTCTCAACATTTTCAATCCGGGAATCACATCCGGATTCGGGATTTTTTCCGGTTCCTCGTAGGGATTAATCTCCTTTTTAGGCGGATTTACTGGAGGTAAAACATTGTTGGAGGGAACCGTAATGGTTAAAATCTCTTTCTTGTTATCCTTCTTGCTGTCCTGTCTCTCTCCCATCCGAATGTTGTAAGCCAACTTTCCATTCTCCCCTATCTCTTTTTTAATGGCGGTCTTCAGCAATTTCAAAGCATTTTTTTCCAACCACTCAAAATAGACGTAACTTGGCAACGAAACAATCAGCTTACCATCTTTTAAAGAAACAGACTGAATTGGCTTAAACCATTGATCATACGTATTTTCCGGTATATTATCCTTAATAAATGCCAAACATTTCTGCCATACAACCCTGTGTTCACTGCTGTTCATTGCCATCTTTTTACCTTTCCGAAATCTTAAAAATAAATATTTTATTATGAATAAATAAATTAGGATATATTCTTTTTCCTAATTTTGAGATGGCAAAAATGAACATAAAAAAGTTAAAAAAAAATATATTTTGTTATTGATTTTTAAAAAAAATTGCACATAGTAAAATAAGGAAAAGCGGCATTTTTTTCATAAAATGGAATATTGCCCGACAAAAAAAGAGGGAATTGTTTTTCAATAATTTGATAATCAAATATTTAAATTATTTGGAGCCAAATTCCATCAAATAAGCCTTGATAAAATCGTCTAATTCCCCGTCCATCACCGCATTCACATTTGATGTTTCGTACTGGGTACGAAGGTCTTTCACCATTTTATAGGGGTGCATCACATAGTTTCTGATTTGCGAACCCCACTCTATTTTTTTCTTACTATGTTCTATCTCCGAAAGTTTTTCTCTTTTCTTTTCCAACTCAATTTGGTAGAGTTGGGATTTTAACATCTGCATGGCTTTTTCACGGTTCTGCAGTTGCGAACGTGTCTCCTGACATTCCACGATAATACCCGAAGGGGCATGCCGCAATCTGACCGCCGTCTCCACCTTATTTACATTTTGCCCTCCCGGACCACTCGACCGGTAGGTTTCCCATGTGATGTCAGCAGGATTCACCTCAATTTCAATATCATCATTGATGATCGGATAAGCGAATACCGAGGCGAAAGAGGTATGGCGGCGATTGGCAGAATCGAATGGCGACAACCGCACCAAACGATGCACACCGCTTTCACTTTTCATATACCCGTAGCCATACATTCCATCCAACTCCAAAGTGGCCGACTTGATGCCGGCGACATCGCCTTCTTGCCTATCTATTATCTTGATACTAAACTTATTACGCTCACCCCAACGTATATACATACGCAACAGCATCTCTGCCCAGTCGCAACTTTCGGTGCCGCCGGCGCCCGAATTGATGGTTAAAATCACACTCAACCGGTCTTCCTCGTTGCGCATCATATTTTTGAATTCCAAATCTTCAATGGCCTTGAGCGCTACAGCATAGCTTTTCTCCACTTCCTCCTCTGTTCCCTCTCCCTCATTAAAGAAGTCAAATATAACTGAAAAATCCGCCAGCTTCTCTTCAGCCTGCTCATACTCTGTAATCCAAGACTTGGTGAAACTGATCTCTTTGAATAACTTCTCCGCTGATTTCGGATCCTCCCAAAAATCATCTTTCTGCGTTATTTTCTCCTTTTCTTTTACCTCTTCCTTTTTCGCATCAATGTCAAAGACACCTCCTTAACTCACTGAGTCTTCTTGATAGTTCTTTCTGCTGTTCACTTAAAATCATAATGAATGTTACTTGTTTATATAATGAATAATAAAATTGGGCTCATAGCCTTTCATCAACAAATGCCGGTACAATTTCTCTTTTTCATCCTCGCCATTTGATAATTTCCATTTCCGGATAGTAGAAACCAAATTCTCAACATATTGGCTTTCGTCTATGTTTTCCAACTTTTCATCAATTAAGGAAAGGGTTATTCTTTTCTGAAGCAACTCATTCTTAATCTTCACCCTCCCCCATTTTTTAATATT
>JAEEUY010000169.1 GCA_016290715.1 Bacteroidales bacterium | reverse complement strand
CTACTTTATGGCCGTCATATTCCCTGATAATCAATTGAAAATTATTGATTATAACCGTGTTGTGAAAGATTTGAATGGTCATTCCAAAGAGGAAATGATCAAATTGATTGAAGAAAACTTTGATGTTAAGGAGATGGGAACTGACATCTATAAGCCAGCACAATTACATGAATTCAGTATGTATTTGGATGGGAAATGGTATAAAATGACGGCTAAAAAAGGCACATACGATGACAATGATCCTATCGGGGTGCTTGATGTTACGATTCTTTCCAATTTGGTCTTGGATAAAGTTTTAGGAATCAAGGATTTGAGAACAGATAAGAGAATTGATTTCGTTGGCGGAATCAGAGGTTTGGGCGAACTGAAACGCCGTGTGGATAGTGGCGAAATGGCCGTTGCCTTCGCGTTGTATCCTGTTTCTATGAAACAATTGATCAATATCGCTGATTCTGGAAATATCATGCCTCCTAAAACCACTTGGTTCGAGCCGAAACTTCGTTCGGGATTGGTTATCCATGAATTAGACTAATTATTGGGAAAATAAAATAAAGTAATCAGTGGTGAGGGCTGTGCTCAGACGCTCATCACTGTTTTTTTATTGGGATAGTTTTATATGGGAATTATTGCGATACTATTGTTGGCAGTCGGACTTTCGATGGATGCGTTTGCTGTTTCCTTGTGTAAGGGGATGGCAATGAAGGCATTCAATCGCCGGCAGGCTTGCATATTGGGGTTGTATTTTGGCGGATTCCAGGCACTGATGCCTTTGTTGGGATGGCTGGTGGGAAGCTCTTTCAGCGACTACATCGTTGCTGTTGACCATTGGATTGCTTTCGCGCTACTGGCGTTTATCGGTGGCAAAATGATATACGAAGCATACACACCTGTGCCGGTGGAGGAGTTGGCAGAATTAAAAATGGATGTGAAAGAGTTGCTTGTTTTGGCGGTTGCCACCAGCATTGACGCTCTCGCCGTCGGCGTGGCACTCGCTTTTGATACCCAAACCAACATCCCCTTGACCATTATCCTTATTGGCATCGTAACGTTTGCCTTTTCTGTGATGGGGGCTTTTATTGGTAACAAGTTCGGAAATGCCTTCCGCAGTAAAGCTGAAATACTGGGCGGTCTGATTCTGATTGGTATTGGGGTGAAAATTTTGGTGGAACACCTGTTTTTTGCTTAGTCGCCGGCGAGTTCAAAGCTGATTTGCCGCTTTTCGATATTGACATCCACAATCTTTACGCGGATAGGGTCGCCAAATCGGTAATTGTGTCCTTTGTGCAATCCCACCAAAGTGTAATTTTCTTCATCAATATAGTAGAAATCATCGTTGAATTTGCGAATGGGAATCATCCCTTCGCATTTGCTATCAACTAATTCGGCAAAAACGCCCCATTTGGAGATACCACTGATGGTGGCATCCAAAATCTGCCCTACTTTATCCGATAGAAATTCAGCCTGTTTGTATTTGATAGAGGTGCGTTCTGCATCTGTGGCCTTCTGTTCCATCTGGGAACAATGTTTGCAATAGTTTTCGTATGTCTCTTTGTCCACCGATGGCTTCTGTTTCAGATAAGCATCCAACAAGCGGTGGACAATGAGGTCAGGATAGCGTCGGATGGGGGAAGTGAAATGGGTGTAGTAGGGGAAGGCAAGTCCGTAATGTCCGATATTGTCAGTGGAATAGACGGCTCTTGCCATTGTGCGCACCGACAATTTGTTCAACATGTCATACTCTTGACTGCCTTTGGCTTTGTTAAACATATTGTTGAAAGAGGCAGCCAATGTTTTGGGAGAACCGACTTTAAAATCATATCCCAATTTCTTGACAAAATTCTTAAATGTCTGTAACTTCTCATCTAATGGCTGGTCATGGACACGATATACGAATGTTTTGGGTTCGCTGTTGTGCAACCGCCGTTTCCCAATTTTCTCTGCCACTTTTTTGTTGGCTAACAGCATGAATTCTTCTATCAGAAAATTAGCTTCTGTAGATACTTTAAGGAAAACATCAACGGGTTTGGCATTTTCATCTAATTTGAAACGTACTTCTTCTGTTTCAAAATTAATGGCATTGTTATCAAACCGCTTTTTTCTTAAGATACGTGCCAGTGTGTTGAGCTGGAGAATCACTTCGGCTAATGCCCCTTCACCGGTATCAATCATGTTTTGCGCTTCTGTGTAGTTTAATCGCTGGTCGGAGTTGATGATGGTATGACCGAACCATTCTTTTACCACTTTGGCATCATCGTCCAAGTCGAAAACGGCGCTGAAGCACAATTTGTCTTCGTGCGGACGTAAGGAACATAAGTTGTTGGATAATGCTTCGGGAAGCATAGGGATGGTTCTGTCAACGAGATAAACAGAAGTGCCACGTTCGTATGCTTCCTTGTCGATAAGCGTTCCCGGTTTTACATAATGGGATACGTCGGCAATGTGTATGCCTACACGGTGCAGTCCGTTAGAAAGTTTTTCGTAGGAGAGGGCGTCGTCAAAATCTTTGGCATCTTCGGGGTCAATAGTGAAAGTGGTGATATGACGGAAATCTTTCCGTTTTTGAATTTCTATTTTACTGATTTGGGGTTCAATATTTTGTGCCTCTTTTTCAACCTCATTGGAAAAATGTAATGGGAAGTCGTATTCCACCAAAATAGATTGCATTTCCACGTTATTGTCGCCGGGTTTCCCCAATACCTGCACCACTTCGCCGATGGGGTTTCTGCTCCCTTGTGTCCAATCAATAATTTTAACTACGACCTTGTCCCCGTTTTTGGACTTGTTGAGCGCGCGTCCGGGAATAATGATATCTTTGCGATATACAGCGCTATCTGCAATAAAATAGGCTACTCCACGGCTTATTTGGATAGTGCCTACCAATTGCTTCTGACTTCGTTCAACAACCTCTACAATCTCTCCTTCCGGTTTCTTGTCTTTTCTGGGCGGAAATAATAGAACCTTTACAATATCGTTGTGCAGCGCATTGCTCAAATTACGTTCTGCAATAAAAATGTCTTCTTTGCCGCCATCTTGTATAACAAAAGCAGATCCGCTATATTTAACTTCCAATCTCCCAATGATGTAGTCGCGTCCAGTGGTCTCTTTATTGAGGAATTTTCCGTTGATTTTATATTTCCCGCGACCGGCTTTGATAACTATTTTGGCATGAATGAGCTTGGTTAATGTATCTTGAACTTCCTTGCGACCATTCTTGTCAAAGACGTTGATCTTTGCTGCAATTTGTTTATAATTCAACTTTTCCCGGGTGGAGGATAAGGCTTTTACAATTTCTTTTTCTATGGATGTCTCTCTCATGTTTTAGTCTGATAAATGGGCGGCAAAGGTACACAAAATTTAAAAATCAGCTATTGCCTCTTTTTACCTGATGATTTCTACAATAAAGCGTCATTTTTTTCTTATTTTTGCACTCAAATTCTGAACTTTATTTATGAAGAAGATCACTCTTTTTTTAGTGAACTTGGTGGTGCTTATAACAATAAGTCAGGCCGCCTATTTGGAGAATATTCCTGTTACGCGCCTACAACCCGATGGTGATACATTGCATTGTTTCGCCTCAGGAGATGAATACTATAATTATCTGCATGATGCAGAAGGATATACCATTTTACAAGACCCTGTTACTGGTTACTATGTTTATGCAATGATGGAAAATGGGGCATTGGCTGCCTCTCCCTATATCGCCGGACGCGTAAATCCATCAGATTATCACCTGAAGCCTTATTTGAAAATTTCGGTGGAACAATATAACCAGCGGCGCGCCGAAAAGAAAATCCCCGCGGAATATCAGGTCGCCGAGAGCCCTAATAAGTATATTAGAAATAGAGGCACCATCAATAATATTGTTATATTTATACAATTTGCTGATGGTGAGGGTTTTATGCAGAATGCCTCCCAAATTGACAGTATGTTTAATAACAACACCGGGGTGTCTTTGTACAATTATTTTCATAAAGTATCTTATAATCTATTGCGAGTAAGAACTGCTTTTTGTCCAGAGCAGACTGCTTCAACGATTATTTCTTATCAGGATAGTCATAATAGAAATTACTATTCCCCCTATAATGCTGTTACAAATCCTGAAGGCTATCAATCAGCTAATGAAAAGAGAACGCGTGAATTCACTCTGTTGGAAAATGCGGTTAACGCCGTGGGAAGTTCTCTAACCACGGCGTTGAACATTGATTATGATAACGATGGCTTGGTAGATAATGTCTGTTTTGTAGTGGAGGGCTCTTGCGAT
>JAEEUY010000168.1 GCA_016290715.1 Bacteroidales bacterium | reverse complement strand
TTGTTTTTGGGGTTAAATACTTCTTGTTGGGCCAAATAAGGTCTCAATTCATCATACATAATATAACCCACACGTTTTTTGGATTTGATAGCGCCTACGGCTTCCTCTTCCATACCTTCTTGAGGTTCACCAGAATTGGTTTCCTTTTCATATTCAATCATCGGTTCAATTTCAAGAATACGTACTTCAAGGAGGGAGCGGCGTTTGTCAAAGAACCAAACTTCTTTCACACGATAAAGAAGAACTTGTTTTGCGGTAAAGTCTTCTTCATATTCCAACTCACCGATTACTTCAAAAGTTTCGGGGTCAATTTGTTCCGTTCTTTTAATATCCACCAAACTTGCTTTAACATCTTCGCGACTCATCGGATATTGGCAAAATTCATCACTATAGATTGGCATTGCATCAGTAGCCTCGAGATCCTTGATTTTCAATGCATCGAAGATAACCTGAGCCATGCTTCGCCATGTTCCACGCACTTCTTGAGGGAAGTAGAGTGGATGATTCATTTTTTCACGCAAATCGATGGTTCTCCATATTGTGTGATAATACATCACATCAGCATTTCTTTGGTGAACATAACTAATAGGAGCAGAGAAATCGCCCACTTCGGTTTGTTCCCAAAACAGTTCCAAAGGTTTGCGCACGGGTTGTTGCATCGTACTTCCCGTTGAATCTTGCATCTCATCTGTATTATCCACCTGTGCCGTAGCAAGGAAGCAAATACAAAGTGCGAATAAAGATAAAGCAATTTTTTTCATAACAAAAAATATTAAAAATTATTTAATTCTAATCGTAATATCACGAAGTGTACGTGGACCAGCGATAGAAGATGCTTTGATATCCGAGAAGATGATCACGGTACCAGCACCGGCACTTTGGATAGCTGATTTTACATCTGCACTGAAAGCACCACCTGAACAAGCCTTAGGTGCTCCTTCAATACCTTTCGTAATAAAGGTTACTCTATAAGAATTGATAGTCCACTTCAAGTCATAAGCGAAATCTTCGCCCATACGTGCAGAAATAAACGGATTAGCCATTAACTCGCTCTTCGAACGCTTGCCGCCCCAGATATTAGCACCCAAATAAGAAGTGGGATCTGGAACTTTCTTTACACGAAATTCGGTACTACCCATAGATTTGGAGCCATCCCCCGTTTTCGCTGTAACAGAAGCGGTAACTTTTTTACCGATCAAAGAAGTTGGAACGGTAACATCGTAATGACCCACCCCTGTAGATTTCAAAGTACAGCCGGAAATAGACACAGACAAGGTGTTGGCATCCACAGAACCAGCTACAGAAACCGGGTTTGGAATACCTGCATAAAGTACATTCATCTTATCAGCAGCAATTGTAGCCGAAGGTTGGATTACTTGATAGGTATCTTTGAATGGGAAGTATTTATCTTCGCCGTCAGTACCTTTAATCTTGATCAAACCTGCAAACTTTTGTGAACCGGTTCCGCCAGCAGGCAGTTCGAGATGTACTTGGCCACCTGTACCTGCGAGGTGTTGTGCATTAGGAATATCGTTTTGTGTCAAGCTATCCTTGCCCATCATGTAGTACACATCAATAGCTTCTGTTGAGCTGAAAGCAGCTACTACAATATCAGATTCATATTTACTACCGCTAAATACGATTTGTGATTTAGGAATAGCACGACCTACCGCTTGATCGAAAGCCAATTCCTTTGTTTCCAAGCCAGTAGTGATTGCTTGTAAAACAACATTTTCAGCCGTACGAATTTCACCAATAATCTTACTCAACAAGATTACAGAACCAGCCGTAACCAAGTGATTGAAGTTATGATTTTCCCAATCCTCAGTAGCACCTTCTGCATTGTAGAAAGGTCCTTCCAGATCCAAACCGATATCTTTTTTGGCTTTTTCCAATACATCAGGAGAAATTTTACCCTCCTTATTTTTAGGAAGAAGAGTCAGAATGTTGCTTTTATAAGCTTCAATTTTTTCTCTCAATTGTTTTGCCCTATGATTTGGAGCATTTTCTTCCAACATGAAATAGGTAGGCTTATCGAAGTCATCTTTTCCTTCAATATCTTTTACAGGGATACTTCCCCCTGTCTCTTTCAAAACTTGCTCTACATTTGCCTCACCATCAACGTATTTGATCATGTCGATACGAAGACCTTGAACATAATCAATCAATTCAGTAGAATAAGCTTTCAACTGGTTAGCAGCTTCTTGAGCAATTTTTGCTTTTGCAGTCGTATCTGCTTCCAAAGCAGCATATTTAGAGTTGATGGCCGCGGTAACACTAATATTAGATTTGGTCAGTGTATCGTCCACCACATTAAAAGCATCCAAAATGTCTTTTGATACATTTAAAGCCAACAGGGCCAAATATACCAAATACATCATCCCAATCATTTTCTGCCGCGGGGTTTCCGGACAATTTGTTGCACCCATAATACTAATTTTTAAACATTAATTAATACTCAGTGAATTTTGTCAATTGCGGATTAACCCTTGTTAACGTTCATTGCAGCCAACATATTACCATAAACGCTGCTCAACATAGCTACGTTCTTCGTAAGTTTGTCGATTTCTAACTTATATTTTTCGGTGTTAGCCAATGAATCATTCATATTTTTAGCATAAGCTTGAAGGTTCTTTTCAACCAATTGATAGTTTTCAAGCATATCTTTAGAATTCTTCAACTGCATTTCATACATATTGTTGATAGAGGCTAAATTTTGATTCAATTTGGTTAATTGATCATTGTAGCTACCTGTATCACTTTGCATGGATTTGGTTGTATTTTCATAAATATTAGTCAAATTAGCCACAGCCGTAGCAGCTTTTTTAACATTAGACAAATATTCATCAGAAATGGAAGAATCTTGTTTCAAAGCTTCAGCCGTTTTATCGTATTGCAAAGAAAGATTTCTTACAGATTCTGCTGCTTTCGTCAAATTACCCACATAACCATTGGTTACGGTTGCAGCATCGGCAACGCCAGATAATTTGTTGGCATTTTCGCTAAGGTTTCTCATACCTTTAGCAAGACTTTCTATTAAATCCGGACCGATTTTAGCGTCTTCCAACATTCTGTCCAATTGTTGAGTAGGGGTTCCTTGAGGGAGTTTCTTTTTGTCTTTTGGAGCACTTTCGTCCTCGCCCACAGCTAATTCAGGATAAACCAATGCCCAATTGTATTCAACATGCAATGGTTCAAAAGCAGAAAATAAGAAAATGATTGCTTCAGTAGTCATACCAACTACGATCATCAAGTTTGCACCAGGCCAGTGAAGAATCTTACACATTGCACCCAAGATTACAACGGAAGCACCGATACCATACAATTTGGCCATAAACTGCTTATAGCCTTTACTTCTAACTAATTTGTCAAGTCCCATAATAGATTTTTTTTAAATAGGTTAATGATTAATAAATTATAAAGGATTAATAAATTCTATTAATAAACATGTGAAGCTGATTTCACATTATCTCCACGTTGACGCCCCATATAAGATTGAACGCAACGGAAACCAACGTAAGAAGCACAAGTATCCTGATATTCAAACGTTTTGGTAAACACCGTAATATAGTAACTTACATCTTTCCATGAACCACCACGAATCACTTTTCTCTTTTTTTCCGGAGAATCCGTTTTCTTTGCGTAATAAGTGTATTGAGGGTTCAAGTCGTGAGTAAAGTTGGTAGCTGACTTATCAAAAGCATCTTCGCACCATTCAGCCACATTCCCTGCCATGTCAAACAAACCGAAATCATTTGGATGATAATGTGCCACAATACCAGGATAAATATTACCATCAGCGATATAGTTACCACGTTGTGGTTTGAAATTGCTCAGATAGCAACCATTCATATTTTGGGTATAAGGACCACCCCAAGGATAGGTCTGCATATCGAAATCACCACGTGCTGCCCATTCCCATTCTGCTTCATTAGGCAAGCGGAACTCTTGTTCGCGGGCATATTTATGAGATGCCAACCATACATTTCTCAAATGAGTACGCCAATAGCAGAAAGCTTTTGCCTGTCTCCACGAAATCCCCACTACCGGATAATGGTCAAATTGCGGATGGTAGAAATAGTTCAGCGTCATCGGTTCATTATATGAATAGGCGAAGTCATGTACCCAGCATAAGGTATCCGGATAAATATTCACCACTTCATTTCTCATAAAGCGCTCACGGCCTTTGTTGTAACTACTTGGACGACTGGCGAAGAGACCGCCATATTCGTTTCCTTCCTTATCCATTTCCTTATAGGAAGCACCATATTTTTCTCTATCTTGAGGATCCACATAATTACGATAGTCACACCACCAGTATTCATAATTCAACATACTGATATTCAACATTACTGGAGAATAATGATAGAATCTTGAAGTAGCGACTAAGAACATTGGACTCAAAGCAGCGCGGACTTCTTCATTTTCTGAATTCCAGTCAATTTCTTCCTTCCAGTTAATCAATCTTGGCTCAACATATTCACCTTCATTTTCGCCAGAAGTATATTTCCGATAGTGACCGCCTTTCTTTTCTGCCTCTTCAATTTCTGCATTTCCTAACAACACATGGGCGATAGAATCGCGTACCCAATATACGAATTGACGATATTCGTTGTTGGTGATTTCTGTTTCGTCCATATAGAAAGCAGAAATCGTCACATTCTTGGATTGGTGGGTGAAGGCGAACGGAACATCTTCATCTCCTGCTCCCATAAGATAGTGTCCTGCAGGGATATAAGCCATTCCATACGGCATTAGATCCAAAAAGTCGGGGCGATCTTTCACTCCCACTAATTGCCCGTCCCCATCATTTCTACACGAGGTAAGAAGAATAATGACTGCTGCTAAGAATAATGCTGTCTTTTTCATATCTGTTGACTTTAATGTTTTTCTAACGTGATGAATAAATAAATTATTGTTTAGTATTGATTTTTATAAATAGAACGGGTAGAGCCATAGCCTGAGAACACTTCTTCTTTATATATGTCGAAGCAATATCTCAAAACTATTTCGAAGTCGCCGTAAGATCTATGTTTTTGATAACCTAACTTACTGGTTGTAAAGCTATAACCCAGTCCCATTTCCAAACCTTTCAAATAGTTGTTGGAAGAGTTATAGAACGGACGGGCACCGAACAATACAGAAACGGCATCTTGAATACGGTATGAGAGACCGCCCCACAAAATGCCATTATAACGAGCCAACACCATCAAATCAAATTGTGCGGTTGCCAAATCTGTTTTGATCAAAGCCTGTGGAATAATTTCCCAGCTTGGATCCCATGGAAGCACCCATGTATATCCTCCATGAATATACATGTTACGGCTCATCTGATAGGAGTTTTTGTCGCCTGACAAACGTATTTTTTCTGCGATTTGCGTCATGCCAATACCGGCGTTCCAACGATCAGCCTTATAAAAAAGTCCGAAGCTGAAATCCAAATCCAGCCAAGATTCATCTTTGGTAAAACTATTCAACAACGCATCGCCCTGCTGAATCGGCATAAAATAAGAGTTATCCAACTTCTGGCTCAACATTTGAACTTGAAGTCCGATTCCTAAAGTTCCCGTAGGAATCCTCAATTTGAAAGAATATCCTAATTTTACGCCAACATTATTAAAAAAGCCTATTTTATCTTTAATAAAGGTAACCCCAATACCACCATGAAGTTTTCTAAGGTAGGATTCCAAACTCAAATAAATTTGTTGGGGAGAAGTATTGATTAATTGGGTTCCATCCGTTGAATTGGTTGGAACATAAGTATCTTTCCAGCCAGCATATTGTTGTCTAAAAATACCAGTAAAGCATAATGTATTGCTTTGTTCACCGATAGCACCAGCATTATAATAGGGAGTTGCCCATGGAAATAGCAAGAATTGCGCATCTTGTTGAGCAAACGTACTAACTGAAAATACAGTTAAAAGAATCCCTAAAATATACTTTTTCTTCATATTGAGTAATTTTTCTTTGTCATAATAAAAATGATAAAACATTGACAATCAATATCTTTCTTATTTAACAAATTTATTTTATTACCAAATAGTGCTTTTTATACTACTTTTCGATAAAAATGTTACAAAAAAATATTTTTTGCCAAAATTTTAAGCCCCAAAAATACAAATTTTTCTTTTTGATAAACTTTTTTTTTCAAAATAGTGCTATTTTTTTTTAATACACTGAAAATGAAATAAAAATATAGTTAAAAATGAGGATACTATCAACAATGATATGTTGATAGAAAAATGAATGGGGATTCAAAATTTTTTTGAAAATAAGGAGCAAAAAAAAATCCCTGTGAAGAACTTTTCGTTCTACAGCTGAACACCGAGCGCAATGTGCAGATAAGAAGGCTTTTGGGAGGATTTATTTGCATAATAAGGCTTCAAATCTTTCACGTAACCCACATCAATGGTGAAAAATTTTATTTTCACCCCCAAACCTGCCGTAAATGAAAACGGATGATTCTGTAGATTCTGTTTGCCATAGGAAATATCATTTTTGCTTACATGAATAAGCGGTTGGTAGAGCACTCCCACATTCGGAAGGATAGAGAAAATTTTGTTCACCTGTATTCTCCCCACCAGCTTGACAGGCACTTGCAAATATCTGCTTTCCACTGTTTCATTAGGGAAGAGGTATCCATCCACATTCTGAACTTCGTAACGTCCTTTATAAAAAATATAATGTAGTCCCAATTCCCCATATATATAATGATAGCCGCCCCGAACATAAAAGCCGAACATTCCGGAATAAAAACTATTAAGGTGGTCGCATTCGGAAAGCTGCTTTGACGACAACAGAATATGCGTCCCCAAGCGAAGGCCATAATGCAGATAATCCTCACTCACCGCCTTGGCAGCTTTATTTTGCGCTTGCCATGCAAGTTGGTAGGGTTCTCCCGCCTTAAGTGTAATCGAAAAAGTAAAGAGCAGGGAAAAAGAGACGAGAAACAATAAATTTTTACTCTTCATGCGGACTATTCTTTTTCTTGTTAAACTGGTTCATTGTTTGTGTGATCCCTGCGGTGCAAAATGACAGCACCATCTGTGCAGCTGTTTCTATAGCGGGTTGGATGGTTGTTTTCAACTCTTCCGATGAGAATTTGCCCAAGACATACTCCACCTGGTATCCCTGGGCGAAATCATGGCCCACGCCAAAACGCAAACGAGGGAAATTGGTATTGCCAATGGTTTCAATAATATGGTTCAAGCCATTGTGCGTACCACCACTCCCCTTTGCCCGCATCCGCAATGCGCCGGGAATCAAATCAATGTCATCACAGATAACCAAGATGTTTTCTACAGGCACCTTCTCCTTTTCCATCCAGTAACGGACCGCCTTGCCGCTTAAGTTCATATAAGTAGTAGGCAGCACCAAAATAAGCGTACGTCCTTTATACTTTCCTTCCGCCACATAAGCGTAGCGATCTGTGCGAAAAGTTACCGATAACTGGTTTGCAACCGCCTGCACAACCTCAAAACCGATGTTATGACGGGTACCCGCGTATTGGTTTTCCGCGTTCCCTAAGCCAAAAATGATGAATTTTCTGTCGTTTTCCACTTCCATTAATTATTTTGCAAAAGTATAAAAGATTTTATTCTCATTGTGTTGATTGAAAAAAAATATTATTTTTGCACTTTGATTTCGTGACATAACACAAATACACATGATATGAAAAAATTTGCTGTTGTATTATACGTTTTGGCGACAGTTGCTTTATTGGCTGTTTGCACACAATGCAAGAAAGAACCCGTTTGTGAAGCCATTATTCATGTTCACAAAACCCTTACAGGATTAGATACAGCGGATGCGGTTCCCAATTGCTATGTTACCATTGGTCAAGATGACAGTTATGCTGAATTTGCAAAAGCAGAGGGTTATACAGATGCCAATGGGATTTTTTCTCACACTTTCAGATATGAAGCATTATTGGACGTGGTGGCGACCTATTCCAACACCTACGTTAACGAAAATAACCAAGAAATCTACGAACATGGGACGGGGGCAAGTCGTATAAAATTAGTTCCCGGTGAAGTAGCAGAAATTGTTGTTTTAATTCAATAGTATTTTGCATAAACGAAAACAAGTCATCGGTTGGTGCTTTATAGGCATCAGCACTTTTCTTTTATTGATCGGTATCTGTTTTCATCCCCGTATCCAATTTCAACAACCGAAACCTGAAATTCATTACATTGAAAACACAACTGATGAATTGAATGTTCTGTTGTATTGTCACTCTTCCGACTATTTTTTATACAGAGGGACCCCTATCGGATTTCAATATGAGCTGATCAAAATCTTGAGTGATTCCATTGGGATGAAACTGCATCTGACTTTCAGCAGCGAACCTGCAGACATCAAGACAAACATCTACACGAGCAATTATGACATCATTGCCATTGATATTAATGAAGAAGAATACACAGAATATCCTCTTACCTTTTCGCATTCCCATTCAACCTCCTTTCCTGTTTTAATACAACGGAAAAAGGATACGCTTGCATACGATACTTTATATATCCCAGCACATTTCCCTGTAAAACCGCAAGCCGAGCGATGGGGGAAAGTCATCATCGACACTGTAGATGCAGAAGAACTGTTTGAATATGTGCAAGATAAAAAAGTGCGGTATTTGTGCACTGACTATAACACAGCCATCATGTTGCTCCCTTTTTATCCCGATCTGATGATTTCAGACACATTGGGTGCGGAATATGAACGACGATGGATATTGAATCCTGCCAACACCACCATCAACCAGAAAATCAATGACTGGCTGGAGCGATTCACAAAAAGCGAAGCATACAAAAAACTCAACGAAAAATATTTTCACCCGCGGTCTCGTTTTTTAGCGAGAGCTTCCATTGAAAAACGGCGGGGCAAGATTTCCCCTTATGATGCAACCATCCGGCATTATGCTAAAAAATACAATCTGGACTGGCGGTTAGTGTCTTCCATCATTTTCCAGGAATCCAAATTCACGACCTCCTCGGTAGGCATTGGAGGGAGTTTTGGCATTATGCAAATGATGCCGGCTACTGCAGCTAATTTTGGCATTGACAGCACCTCTACGGTTGAACAACAATTAGCCGCAGGTATCCGGTTGATTTCTTCTATCAACAAACAATTTGCAGACATTGAAGATGAGAATGAACGCGCTTACTTTATCGCGGCCTCCTATAATGCCGGTTCCGGACACATTCACGATGCACGGCGACTTTGCGAAAAGTACGGTGGCAACAAAAATATATGGAGCGAAGTAGAATCATACCTGATTCTCAAAACGGAGCACAAATATTACACTGACCCCGTTGTTACCAACGGATACTACCCCGGCAAACATACAGTACGCTATACCAAAGCAGTAATTGACCGCTACCACGGATACAAAATGAGCATGCCTGAATAATCATTCCACTTTTTTTGCTATTTTTGCAAATTAAATTTGTGTTCCGATGAAATTGCATAAAGAAGGTTATTTATCTATTGTCATTGCCACTGTAATCACAGCCGTGGTACTATTTCTATATCTTCATTTTACAGATTTTTCTTTTATATGTAATTTAATAGTAGTCATACTTTTACTAATCCCATTGGGACTTACCATTCGCTTTTTCCGTATTCCAAACCGATACGCCAACATTGTGGGCGACGGCATCATTTCTCCCGCCGACGGTTTGGTTATTGCCATCGAAGAAACAGAAGAACACGAGTATTTTCACGACCAACGAATCAAGATTTCCATCTTTATGTCTATACACAACGTGCACGTGAATTTTTATCCGATTGATGGAGAAATTGAATACGTGGCCTATCATCCAGGCAAATATTTCATTGCTCATTTACCCAAATCTTCTTTAGATAACGAACACAATACCGTCGTGGTAAAGAACGACAACGTGCATGTCTTATTCCGTCAAATTGCAGGATTCATTGCCCGTCGGATTGTTTCCTATCCTCAAGTGGGAGACAAGGTAAAACAATGCGATGAAATGGGGATGATACGATTCGGCTCCCGTGTGGATGTTTTTCTTCCTTTAGATGCAAAAATAAATGTTCACTTGGGGGAAAAAGTTCGTGCTAAAAAAAGCGTTTTGGCATACGTTTAGGAAGCAACCGGTATGAAACTCAGTATTGTTATTGTCAATTATAACGTCGCCTACTTTTTGGAGCAGGCTTTATATTCCGTGTATAAAGCGCTAAAAAATATTGACAGCGAAGTATTTGTGGTTGACAATCACTCTGCCGACGGCTCATTGGCCATGTTGCACAGCAAATTCCCACAAGTGAAGGTTATCGCCAATGAAGAGAATGTAGGCTTTGCTAAAGCCAACAACCAAGCGATACGTATGGCAAAGGGAGAATTTATCCTGTTGTTGAACCCTGACACCATCGTGGAAGAAGACACCTTTGAAAAATGCATCCATTTCATGGAGCAAACACCGGATGCTGGAGGATTAGGGGTAAAAATGGTGAATGGGCATGGTGATTTTCTGCCAGAATCGAAACGCGGGATTCCGTTCCCTTCCGTAGCTTTTTACAAACTCTTCGGGCTTTCCAAGATTTTCCCTCATTCTCAAAAATTCGGTTCCTACCACTTAACCTATCTCAATAATGATGAGATTCATTCTGTAGAAGTGCTTTCGGGAGCCTTTATGATGTTACGGAAATCTGTTTTAGACCAGATAGGGCTTTTAGATGAAGACTATTTCATGTATGGAGAGGATATTGACCTGTCCTACCGAATTATCAAAGGTGGATATAAAAACTATTATTTTCCCGAAACGCGCATTATTCACTATAAAGGAGAAAGCACCAAGAAAGGGAGCCTGAATTATGTTTACGTTTTTTACAAGGCGATGCAGATTTTCGCCCGAAAACATTTTTCGCAAAAGAATGCAAAACTATTCAACTTCCTCATTAATTGTGCGATATGGTTTCGTGCTTCTCTTTCTGTTTTCAAACGTTTTTTGAGCCATATATGGATGCCGCTCATTGATTTTATAGTCGTATTCGTAGGCATGTTCGCCATTTCACAATATTGGGATAATACCATCTTAGCATTACGCCATAGCTTTTTCCCTGATTATTACTTTTGGGGAGTGATTCCCATCTATATTCTTGTCTGGCTTATTTCTGTCGCGTGTTGCAGAGGCTACCAAAAGCCTATTAAGATGTATCAGGTCAACAAAGGCATCATCATCGGAACGATTATCATATTGCTCATCTACGCTCTTTTACCCGAATACTTGCGATTTTCACGCGCAGTGGTTGTTTTTGGCGCAATGTGGACCATTATTGTCTTAAATATCGTACGTCATTTTCTTAAAAAAATCCCTTTTCTGAAAGGCAATTTTGAAGAAGAGCAGACCAAACGGTTAGCCATTGTGGGTACGGCAGAAGAAGCCGGACGCGTAATGAATATTGTACAAATGATGGGGAAAAACTACGAACTCACTGGTATCATTTCCTCCAATGGTCAATCCATTCCTTCTGCACAATATTTGGGAGATATCAAACAGATCAGCGATTTAGCCATTTTATATCGATTGAATGAAATTATTTTCTGCTCTCGCGACCTGCCTGCAGAACAGATCATCAATTTAATGGGACAATTGCAAGAGCAGACATTGGAATTTAAAATAGCTCCTGAAGATAGTGCAACCATCATTGGCAGCAACTCTATCTTTTCTTCCGATGATTTATACACCATTCCCGTACATTCCATTGTTCAAGACAACAACTTAAGAAAGAAACGGGCTCTAGATATAGCTGTTTCCATGGGATTACTTTTGTTTTGTGGTGTAGCCATCTGGTTTGTAGATAACAAAAAAGGGTACTTTCACAACGTTTTTTCCGTCCTCAACGGGGATAAAAGTTGGATAGGATGCCAGCATCCTGTAGAGGGTTCTCTTGCTTCCCAATTAAAGCCGGGGGTCTTATTCCCCATAGATGCCTTCACCGGAAATCATTTTTCAAAAGAAATGATTCAGAAGGCGGAGCATTTATATACGCGCAATTACAATGTTAAAAATGATCTGCGAACGCTGTACAAAGGATTTTCACAAATAGGGAGAATTGTATCATAATTTATTGCAAATATTTGCAGATATTTGCAGATAAATTGTAAAATATGGACTTAAAATAGGTGGCTTCGACAAGCTCAGCCACCTATTTTCATTTATTCTTCTTTTCTTTTGCCTTGACGCAAAATGGAAAAAAGATGGCAGCGAAAACCGCTGCCATCTTTTTTAACCCTTAAACTTATATATGATGGATTAGCCATTAAAAACTTTATCCAAACCGACACCTCTAACTTGTGCTACGGTATAAGGATCACGTAATTGAGCCAAAGCATTAATGGTAGCTTTAACCACGCTATGAGGGTTGGTTGAGCCTTTAGATTTTGCCAACACGTTCTTAATACCTACGCTTTCGAGAACGGCACGCATAGCACCACCTGCGATAACACCGGTACCGGGGGCAGCTGGTTTCATAAATACGAGAGACCCGCTGTATTTCCCTTCTTGAGCATGAGGAATAGTACCTTTTAATACAGGAACTTTAATTAAGTTTTTCTTTGCGTCGTCAACGCCTTTAGCGATAGCAGCGGAAACTTCCTTCGCTTTTCCAAGGCCGTAACCCACTACGCCGTTTTCATTACCAACGACAACGATAGCAGAGAAACTGAAAGTTCTACCACCCTTTGTAACTTTGGTTACTCTATTAACTGCAACCAGTCTGTCTTTAAATTCGATATCGGTTGATTTTACTCTTTTAACATTGATATTTGCCATAGAACCTTCGTTTTTAGAATGTTAAACCACCTTCTCTGGCAGCGTCAGCCAAAGATTTAATTCTACCATGATACAAGTAACCATTACGGTCGAACACTACTTGTGTAATACCAGCGGCGACTGCTTTTTCAGCGATGTTTTTACCTACGATAGCTGCTTTAGCTGATTTGGTAATTTTTTGGTCGCGAATTTCTGCGATAGCAGAAGAGGCAGAAACCAGCGTACGTCCAGCAACATCATCAATGATTTGAACATAGATATCACGGTTGCTTCTGAAGACCGACAATCTTGGACGTTCGGGAGTACCGTTAACGACTTTACGTACTCTCTGTTTAATCCTATTTCTTCTAAATATTTTTTTATTTGCCATTTTACATTAATTTTTACACGATTATTTATCAGCAGTTTTACCGGCTTTCTTTCTAACTTCTTCGCCAACGAAGCGTATACCTTTGCCTTTATAAGGTTCTGGTTTACGATAGGAGCGAATTTTATTAGCCACTTGGCCGAGCAATTGTTTGTCAATACTTTTGAGGGTAATGATTGGATCTTTACCTTTTTCCGTAACGGTTTCCACTTTAATTTCGCTTGGGAATTCGAAAACGAGATTATGGGAATAACCTAAACTCAGAGTAAGTAACTGACCGCTTGCTTCTGCTTTATAAGCCACACCCACGAGTTGTTGTTTGATTTCAAAACCTTCAGAAACACCTTTCACCATATTTGCCAAGAGAGCTCTGTACAAGCCGTGCATTGCTTTGTGGCGTTTTTGGTCGGTTGGGCGTTCCAAGATCATGTGACCGTCTTCAACCTTAACTTTGATATCGCTGTCAACTTTCTGTTTCAACTCGCCGAGTTTACCTTTAACGGTAATGACATTTGTTTTATCGTCAATTTTAACTTCTACACCTGCGGGGAGGCTGATGGGTAATTTTCCTATTCTTGACATAATGCTTTCCTCCTATTAACTAATATAACATAATACCTCACCACCCACATGTTGAGCGCGGGCTTCTTTATCAGTCATCATACCTTTAGAGGTAGAGATAACGGCGATGCCAAGACCATTCATAACAGAAGGCAATTCCTCAGCACCGACATATTTACGCAAACCCGGACGGCTGATACGTTGTAAATTGGCGATGGCAGATTGTTTGGTTACCGGATGATATTTCAAGGCGATCTTAATATTAGCCGGATGAACATCATCTTCAAATTTATAATTCAAGATGTAGCCTTTATCAAAAAGGATTTTTGTTAATTCTCTTTTCGTTTTTGAAGAGGGAATTTCTACAACTTTATGATTAGCCATGATGGCGTTTCTCAATCTTGTTAAATAATCTGATATTGGATCTGTATTCATAATTCTACTCACTTAAAATTTTTACCAACTTGCTTTTTTAACGCCCGGTAATAAACCTGCCAAAGCCATTTCTCTGAAGTTAATACGAGAAATACCAAATTGGCGCATATAACCTTTTGGACGACCCGTTAATTTGCAACGGTTGTGCATTCTAATAGGATTTGAATTCGGAGGAAGTTGTTGCAAAGCTTTTTGTGCAGCTTCTTTCTCTTCAGTATATTCAGAACCAGTATTAATGATTTTCTTTAATTCTGCACGTTTCTGAGCATACTTGGCAGCCATTCTTGCTCTTTTGATTTCTTTTGCTTTTAATGATTCTTTTGCCATATCCTATTTTTGATTTTTAAAAGGTAATCCAAATTCTTTTAATAATGCGAGACATTCTTTGTCGTTGCGAGCGGTGGTAACGAAAGTGATGTCCATACCGTTAATTTTAGCGACTTTATCGAGGTCGATTTCAGGGAAGATGATTTGTTCAGGAATACCGAGGGTATAATTTCCTCTTCCGTCGAAACCCTTATCGCTAATTCCTCTAAAATCTCTGATACGAGGGATAGAAACGGAGATCAAGCGATCCAAAAATTCGTACATACGTTCGCCGCGCAAGGTAACACGGACGCCGATCGGCATACCTCTTCTCAATTTGAAGTTAGAGATATCTTTCTTTGATTTGGTAGCCACAGCCTTTTGACCGGCGACCAAAGTCATTTCTTGCACACCGATTTCGATTAATTTCTTATCTGCGATACCGAATTTGCCCAAACCTTGGTTCAAGCATATTTTTGTCAATCTCGGAACGCGCATTGGAGAATGGAAACCAAACTGTTCTTTCAATGCTGGAACGACTTCTTTGTCGTATTTTTCTTTATATCTTGGTACGTACATTATTTAATCTCCTCCCCTGATTTTTTAGAATATCTGACTAATTTACCTTCATCGCCCATTCTTCTACCGATTCTGGTAGCATTACCTTTTGCGTCCACACACATCAAGTTAGAGATATGAATGGGGGCTTCTTGTTTCACGATACCACCTTGTGGATTTTTCGCATTAGGCTTGGTATGTTTTGATACCATATTAGCCCCTTCCACGATGGCACGGTATTTTTCTCTGTCCACTGAAAGGACTTTCCCTTGTGTTCCTTTGGAATCACCAGCGATAACCTTTACAATGTCGCCTTTTTTAATGTGAATTTTCATTGCTTTTTTTGTTTTGATTAATATTCAATTGGTCTTTGTCAATTGTCCTAATTAATGATTTTACAGTACTTCTGGGGCTAAAGAGACGATCTTCAGGTATTGTTTTTCACGCAATTCACGTGCAACAGGACCGAAAATACGGGTACCTCTCAACTCGTCGGCGCCGGTCAGCAAAACCACAGCGTTATCATCGAAACAGATGTAAGAGCCATCGTTTCTTCTGACTTGTTTTTTTGTTCTAACGACAACCGCTTTAGAAACGGTACCTTTTTTTACGTTACCAGAAGGGATAGCGCTTTTAACGGCGACAACGATTTTATCGCCCACACTCGCATATCTTTTCTTGGTTCCACCCAATACGCGGATACATAATACTTCTTTTGCGCCACTGTTATCAGCAACTGCTAATCTTGTTTCTTGTTGTATCATAACTATTTTGCTCTTTCAATGATTTCTACTAAACGCCAGCGTTTGCTTTTACTAAGCGGTCTGGTTTCCATAACCTTAACTCTGTCACCAATATGGCATTCATTGTTTTCATCATGTGCCATCAGTTTGGTTGTTCTTTTTAAGAATTTCCCGTATTTCGGATGCTTCAACTTACGTTCCACACTTACGACGATGGATTTATCCATTTTGTCGCTGGTAACGAGTCCTTCTCTTACTTTTCTTTGATTTCTTTCTTCCATAATTCGGTATTCTTAATTATTTTGCACTTTCGTTTAATTCGCGTCTGCGAATTTCTGTTTTCAATCTTGCGATTGCACGTCTTTGTTCTTTCAACGATTGGGGGTTCTCAATAGGAGAAACAGCGTGAGTCAATTTCATTTTGACAAGACGTTCTTTTTCTTCTGCCAACTTATCCAATAAATCTGGAGTAGCAAGGTCCATTATCGCTTGTTTTTTCATAATTCACTAAATTTCTTCTGAATAATCTCTTCTAACTACAAATTTGGTTGCCACGGGCAATTTTTGAGCGCCAAGACGGAGGGCTTCTTTTGCCACTGCATAAGGAACGCCGTCGGCTTCAAACAAGATACGACCAGGGCTAACGCGTGCAACGAAATATTCTGGAGAACCTTTACCTTTACCCATACGTACTTCAGCAGGTTTTTTGGTAACAGGTTTATCTGGGAATATACGAATCCACAACTGACCTTCACGTTTCATATAACGGGTAATTGCCTGACGGGCAGCTTCTATTTGGCGACCGGTAATCCAATGTTCTTCAAGGGTCTTGATAGCGAATGAACCGAATGATATCTCAGCACCACGCTTGGTGATGCTCTTCATTCTCCCCTTCTGCGGTCTTCTGTATTTGGTCTTTTTAGGTTGTAACATAACTTATGTTATTAAATGATTACTAATTTCTTTTATCGTTTTTTCTTCCACCCATTCTTGGGGCTCTTTTCGCGCCGCCTTTCTGTTCTTTACCTTCGTTTGGCAATTGGAAAAGATCTCTCTTACCATAAACGATTCCGCAGCAGATCCAAACTTTGATACCTATTCTACCATAGGTTGTATGAGCCTCGGCTTGAGCATAATCAATATCCGCACGCAAAGTATGCAGCGGGGTTCTACCTTCTTTGAAATGCTCCGTTCTCGCCATTTCCGCACCGCCCAAACGACCGGCGATGGAAACTTTGATACCTTCCGCATTGGCGCGCATCGTGGATGAAATCGCAGTCTTGATCGCTTTTCTGTATGAAATACGACCCTCAATCTGCTTGGCCACATTCTGAGCCACCAATTCAGCATTCAAATCAGGACGCTTTACTTCTGCAATGTTGATCTGAATATCCTTGTTCGTGATTTTCTTTAACTCTTCTTTAAGTTTTTCAACTTCGGCACCGCCTTTACCAATAATCAAGCCCGGACGAGCGGTAAATAAGGTAACCGTCACCAATTTCAGTGTTCTTTCAATGTAAATTTTTGCAATGCCGGCTTTGAACAAACGAGCGTTCAAATATTTTCTAATTTTGTCGTCTTCGACTATTTTACTGGCGAATTGCTTGCCGCCATACCAATTAGAATCCCATCCTCTGATTATGCCTAATCTTAAGCCTACCGGACTAACTTTTTGACCCATACTTTTTAGTTGTTTTTATTTTCTTCAATATTGTTATTTATTCTTTTATCATCAATAATGATCGTAACATGGTTGGAGCGTTTTCTGATTCTGTGCGCCATACCACGGGGAGCCGTACGTATTCTCTTCAACATTCTTCCACCATCCACTACCACTGATTTTACATACAACTGTGCGTCTTCAATACGTACACCTTCATTCTTAACTTGCCAGTTGGCAACCGCTGACTTTAAAAGTTTCAAAAGTTTTTCTGCTGCCTCTCTTCTGCTATATTTCAAGACATTCATCGCATAATCAACTTCTTTTCCTCTAATTACGTCAGCCATAATTCTCATTTTGCGCGGGGAAGTCGGATTGTCCACTAAACGTGCCACATATAAATTTTTGTTGGCTTCTTTTCGCGCTTCTGCTGCTAATCTTTTTCTTGAACCCATTGTTTTTTAATTATTTTTATGGGATTAAAACCTGATTATCAATACTTTAACCTAATCAAGCCTCTTCACCCTGATTTAACATTCAAATTGGCGGCAAAAATAAACATTTTTTTTTATAATAACTACCTGTTTATAAAAAAAATTAAAATATTTATTTTTAAGGATTTCCCGACTCATTTTTTTATCAAAAATTGCCCCAAAATCTACTTTTCAAGATAGTCTTGATAG
Organism: Bacteroidales bacterium; assembly: GCA_016290715.1. Taxonomy (GTDB): domain Bacteria; phylum Bacteroidota; class Bacteroidia; order Bacteroidales; family WCHB1-69; genus UBA1756. The sequence goes on along the minus strand of JAEEUY010000168.1, from coordinate 444 downwards.
GTCGATTGCAAATACGCCCTTGCCCTTTTCATGTCCACCTCCCTTAACGAATCATTTTGATATGTATCCGCATAAACCCTGTTATTCGTAATATCAAGTGCAAAGGAGCCGTCAGGGGTGATCCACTCTATACCCACATTGACTGATACCGGAGCAAACTGGGCTCCTCCCTTACCCAATATATTACGACTCCAATGAAAAGACCCCGTCTCCATTCCCAACTGTGCCATGAGTGTGCAGGGCAAATCAATATAACTGCAATAGCGATCGATTTGCTTTCCCCGCCACTCCTTTTTTAGCGCACCTCCCAGCCACAACATAGGAACATGTTGGTATCCAGCATCATAATAATACCACTCTTTGTAACTCGGGTGACTGTGATCGGCCACCAATATAAATAATGTATTGGCATACCAAGGTTCCCGTTTCACTTTTTCGAAATAT
>JAEEUY010000167.1 GCA_016290715.1 Bacteroidales bacterium | reverse complement strand
GGGACACATAAAAGTTGATAATTTGTTCGCGGAGAATAACCTGAAGTCATCACTGTGTGATGTCCCGAGACGACACCCACATTGGCCAATGGATTCGTTACATACCCATACGTACAGGTTACCCCCGGCGAAGTCAAATCACTATAATCTATACACAGATTGAAATCAGGAACCATATAACTCACCAACGTGGGAACCTCATTGGTAACAATCCCATCATTATTGCAATCGTAATACACATATATGTCGTAGGTGGTTAAAGGGTTCAAACCGGTCAACAGGCATGTATCCCCTGTAACATACACCGTTGAACCACTTCCGGGTGTAAAACCGGCATAACCATATTCCACAATATAACCTGACATTGCATTTTCATCCATCTCTTCCCAGGTAACCAGAACGCCCTCACTGCTGGAGGACACTTCAACAGTTGGACCATAAGAACCACACGCTCCCCCCAAACACCATACCGAAAAGAAAAATCCATCATATCCATAAGTATAACTCGACGAATGGAAATAGATGGTCAAAGGGCCATGTGTGGAAGTAACGGTAACCGTAGCATATCCCGTACCATACGCCAGCTGCGTACCATCCGTCCCTGCCCCGTCATAAATCACGATGTAATCACTGCCATTATTCAGATCATAAGTCCCTGATATTTGCACAGAACTCCAAGCATTACTCGGATATATGACCAAATAGCCATCACAATAACTGGGATAATCGCCCAATCCCCCCGGATCGTATATGGTTCCTCCACAGATGGTAACCGTATCACTTCCCGAAGCTGGAACATTATAAGTTTGCGCAAAACAACCCATCCGCCCCAGCACCACTAAAATGATGAAAACTATCAGACTGCTATTAAATTCCCTATTTTTCATATAAAAACCATTATGAAAGATATACTATATTGATTCCCAATAGAATAAAATTTGAGACCACAAATATAAAAAAATTTTTAAAAACATGATTTTTAATTGCTTAGGGTAAAAAAAAGGTTTTAAAAAGACATGGGGACAACCATGCATTTTTTCATTTTCTGAAACGCCTGCACAATAAAACATTTTTAAATGCGTTTTAAAAATTTACATTTACTAATACATGGATTTATGAAGAAATTTTTCATCTTATTGCTCATATTTTTCTTTCAACAGCTGATTGTTTCCGCCCAGTCGAATAACGACCCGATGGGCGGCGGCGACAGCGAAGCCATTGACACTTTAGACACCCAAGATAAATACAAAAAAGTGGTGATTTTCAGCGACTTTACTTGGACTTATTTGGAATTGGAACAACCTCAATTTGATAGGGAATCACTCACCGAAGATTGGGAAACGGCAAGCATTCATGCTTACAAAGATATGGATGTGAATACCTTACCCGAAACCATTGATTTGGTTTTGGTTGATTCCGCAAGTCATTTTGTTATTCCTATTGAAGGGAAAGTCTATTCCCGTTATGGGTATCGCCACAACCGCCCACACCGCGGCGTGGATATTCCTTTGCATATTGGCGACTCCATCCACTCTGCTTTTGACGGTATTGTGCGTATTGCCGAAGGCGGCAGTCGCACAGGAGGCTACGGCAATCTCGTTATTGTACGCCACCCCAATGGCTTAGAGACCTATTACGGACACCTTTCCAAAATCCTTGTCAAAGAAGACGAAATTGTTAGTGCCGGCGAAGTAATAGGCTTAGGCGGCAGTACAGGCAGAAGTACCGGTCCGCACTTGCACTTTGAAACCCGCTACATGGGCAAAGCTTTCGATCCCGAACGCGTGGTGAACTTCGACAAAAGTGAACTCCGTTCGGAAGAGCTAACCCTCAAAAGAGCCTATTTCAACCCCAACTCCCACTATGGAAGCAGCTCTTCCGCCTCCGATTCCAAAAGTTCTTCCTCTGGCAGAAAGTACCACACCATACGACAAGGCGATACGTTAGGGAAAATTGCCAGCAAATACCACACCTCCATCGACAAACTTTGCAAATTGAATAAAATTTCCCGCACAACGATTCTTCGCATCGGCAGGAAATTGATTGTCAGATAAATACAATCATGGCATTACACTCTTTGTTAGATTACGAGCCGAAAATTCTAATGGCTTTTGGAGAAAGTCTGAAAGGCGACCGAAAATTCACCAATTTCCTGATGACCAACGGGTTCCCAGAACTGGCTGCCCTGGCTGCCGCCATTCTTTCCGACACCGAAGCCTTGGATTGGTTATTAAAAAACAGCAATTATCCGGAATTTGGTGTTTTGAGCAATGCTATCGATGGTGAAGAGAATGCCATCGCTTGGTTAGAACGCTACCATTGTGATTTCCTCTCCCGCTTCGCCGCCGCTTGCCGAAAAGACGATGAAGCAATCAAATGGTTCGTGGATAACGATTTGCGAATTTTTATATTAATGATTCAAACCATCCACGATGTGCTGCTGCACCAGTCGTGGGACTCTTCCGATGTGCACCGTATGAGAATCTCGTAAAATGAACAACTTTTCTTGTATCTTTGCACGTTTTTTAGTTTAACATTTTTCATGAAGAGAAAAGCACTATATTTCTTAATCTTATTACTTTTAATTCCCTGTACCATCTTCGCTCAAAAAACTACTGTCCGTTTATGGAAAGAGGTAGATGGAATGCGCCGCTTTAAAAGCAAAATGTACATTTACCATGCACCCGATTCCAATAATCGTGGGGTAGCAGTAATTATTTGTCCCGGAGGAAGTTACAGTCATTTGATGGGAATTGCGACAGAAGGATTTGGGGTCGCCGAATTTCTTAACTCCCAAGGAATTAACGCCTTCGTTTTGCGTTACCGCGTGGGCAAGAATGGCCATCACCACCCTGCTATGATTCAAGATATGCAGCGGGCGATACAAATCGTGCGGGAAAACGCTAATTTATACAAAATCGATCCGGAGAAAATCGGCGCCATGGGCTTCTCGGCCGGAGGGCATTTGGTTACAATGGCAGGCGTTTTCGGGAAAGAGAATTTCCTCAAAGCGTTGGGTCTCAACCCTCGTGTATCCCTCAAGCCCAACTTCATTGTTCCCGTTTATCCCGTTGTCTCCATGCAAGATAACATAGTCCACAAACGCTCGCGACGCAACCTGCTCACCCGCCATTTTACAGAAAATGACAAACAACAATTTTCTATGGAACTGAACATTCCCTCCGATATGCCCCCTGTTCTGTTAGTAACCGCGAAAGACGACCCCGTGGTCATGTTCCAAAATAGTGTTGAATTGGACAAAGCACTTACAAACAATAAGATAGGACACCTGTTCCTTTTATACGAAACGGGCGGACACGGATACGGCGTGGATGAAAGCAAAGCCCCGGAAGCAGCACAATGGAAGTATCAATTCATACCTTGGTTAAAGAAAATCAATATTTTACCCTAAATGAAACCTTTTTCTAAATACAATCCCGAAATTGAATACCAACCTCGCGAGGTTATTCAAAAATTTCAAGAAGAAAAATTACAAAAAGAATTAATATATCTGCGAAATCACTCTCCCTTTTATCGTCAACTATTTCAAAAAGAACATATTAACATAGATAAGATTAAAACTATCGCCGATTTGCAAGATATTCCCATCACGACCAAAAAAGACTTGCAAATACACAACCAAGATTTTATCTGCGTGCCTAAAGAAAAAATTGTTGACTATATCACCACCTCGGGAACCTTGAGCGACCCGACCACTTTTGCCATGACCGAAGCCGACCTGCAAAGATTGGCCTATAATGAAGCCATTAGCTTTACTTGTGCAAACGGTTATCCGGGAGAGATTTACCAGTTGATGACCACCATCGACAAACGCTTCATGGCCGGATTGGCCTACTTTTTGGGTATCCGTGAGATGGGTGCCAGTGTCATTCGTGTGGGAAATGGAATCCCTGAATTGCAATGGGACACCATCAACAGAATCAAACCCACCGCCATCGTTTGTGTGCCCTCTTTTATTCTTAAAATTATCCAATACGCTGAAAAACATGGCATTGACTATCAAAATTCATCCATCAAAAAAGCAGTCTGTATTGGGGAAAATTTGCGCGAGCAAGACTTTTCTTTAAATTTATTAGGGACAAAAATCAAGGAAAAATGGGATATTAACCTCTACTCCACATACGCTTCCACCGAAATGAGCACCACTTTCTGCGAGTGCGAAGCCGGACATGGAGGACATCACCATCCCGAACTGATTATTTGTGAACTCCTCGACGACCAGAACCATGTTGTGAAAGAGGGAGAAGAAGGAGAATTAACCATCACCACCTTGGGGGTGGAAGGGATGCCGCTGCTCCGGTTTAAGACCGGCGATATTGCCCGCTTCCACTACGAACCTTGCTCATGCGGGCGCACAACCATGCGTATCAGTCCAATCATCGGCCGGAAAAACCAGATGATCAAACTCAAAGGTACAACCCTATATCCGGTAGCTATTTTTGATGTATTAGACAATGTGGATTATGTGCAAAACTATATTGTGGAAGTTACCTCCAATGAAATCGGCACCGACAATGTAACCGTTGTGGTGGGTTGCGCGAACATTTCCGAAGAATTTGTCGTTAAGGACCTGAAAGACCGTTTCCGCGCCAAACTTCGTGTGGCTCCCGAAATCGCTTTCGACACCCCCGAACATTTACAACAAATTTCAACCCCTGAAGCGAAAAGAAAACCCATGAAATTCTTCGATAAAAGATAATTTTTTTGCAAAAATTTATTTAAATTTGCAAAAATTTATTTAAATTTGCAAAAATTTATTTTTAACTGATTAACATTTAATTTTTTATTATGAAAACAAACAAAGAATTACGCTTAGAAGCTTTTTCAAATTTAACAGGAAATTGGACCAATCCTGTGCTGGCCACCCTCATTTATTTTCTGATTGGAGGTGGGTTGAACGCGGTTTCCATCTCCACCAAGGATCCATTAGCTGTAGCTTCCATCAGCAGTGTCAACACTCTTTGGAGCATTTTTATTGTTGCCCCGATTGCTTTCGGGTTACAAATCGCCCTGCTTAAATTTTTCCGTGGCGATAAAGAAAATACCATTCAGAAAATGTTTGACGTTTTCCATTATTATGGGAAAGTGTTAGGAGTAGTACTGCTGAATTTACTCTACATCTTCCTTTGGATGCTTCTTCTTATTATCCCTGGAATCATCAAAGCATACTCCTACGCTATGAGTTATTACATTTTGAATGACAATCCTGAAATTGGCGCTGAAGAAGCCATTTGCAGAAGTATGGAAATGATGCGGGGCAACAAATGGAAACTCTTCTGTTTGGATTTAAGTTTCATCGGATGGTTCTTGTTGGGCATTTTAACATTAGGTATCGGACTTTTATGGGTTGAACCTTATTGGCTGACGGCCCGTGCCGCTTTCTATGAAGAGGTAAAAGGAACCGTTACGTTTGTTGAAGAATAACCATTGAACCCTATTTAAGAGAGAATAAAGGCGAGAATAAAAATTCGCCTTTATTTTTTTTGAAAAAAATGAGAATTGCATTAAAAAAAGTTGTATTTTTGCAGCCTGAAAATCACCAAGCCCAGGTGGCGGAATTGGTAGACGCGTCGGTCTCAAAAACCGATGAGGTAACACTCGTGCCGGTTCGATCCCGGCCCCGGGTACAAAACTAAAAGAGCTTGTAATCAATAAATTGCAAGCTCTTTTTCATAATAAACAATAGTATGAGCCCTATTTTAGCCTATATTACCTGGACCGTTGACCCCGTAGCTATCCACCTCGGAAATCTCGAGATCAGATGGTACGGAATTTTACTTGCAACTGGTTTCATTCTTGCATATCTAACTCTGCAACAGATATTTAAAAATGAAAAACTATCACAACAACTTTTAGACAAACTTTCTATTTGGACCATCATTTGGACTATCGTTGGGTTAAGATTAGGACATTTCTTATTTTACGAGCCCCAATTTCTAATTGCCCACCCTCTGCAAGTTTTATTGCCTATTGACGAAAATTGGCATTTTATTGGCTACCAAGGATTGGCAAGCCATGGCGCCGTCATTGCCATTATTCTATGGCTCATTTACTTTGCGCACACACGCAAAATGAATTTTTGCTGGCTCATCGACCGCTTGGCCATTGCCATCCCCATTGCCGCCGCTTTCGTAAGATTAGGCAACCTGATGAATCATGAAATAGTGGGCAATATTACCGATGTGTCTTGGGCTTTCAACTTTATCCACGGCGGCTGGGATACCGACGGAACACCTATCGCCGGAACTTTTCGCCACCCAGCCCAACTCTACGAATCCATCGTTTACTTCCTTCTGTACGTAAGCCTCGCTTGCTACTATTTCTTCTTTGCCAAAGGCAAAGTCGCCCCTGGCAGAACGACTGGAATCACCCTGACAGTGGTTTTTGTCGCACGTTTCTTTATCGAATTTCTTAAAGCGAACCAAGTTAGCAATGAAATCGGAATGGTATTGAATATTGGACAAAAATTGAGTATTCCCATGATTCTCATTGGCATAGGATTTCTCATCTATTCCATTGTCAAACGCAACGAAATTCCCCAATACATAGAACCCACAGACCCTAAAAACAATAAAAAATAACCTTGATTATGAAAAAAATAGTTATAACTGGCGGAGCAGGATTTATCGGTTCCCATGTTGTCAGATTATTTGTCAATAAATATCCTGATTGTCAAATATACAATTTAGACAAGCTGACCTATGCCGGTAATTTGGAAAATTTGACTGATATAGAAAACAAATCCAATTATCATTTTATCAAAGGGGATATTGTAGATGCTTCTTTTATCAACCAATTATTTGAAAAAGAACAATTTGATGGGGTCATACACCTTGCTGCAGAGTCGCACGTTGACCGTTCGATTGCCAATCCAATGGAGTTCATTTTCACCAATGTGGTGGGAACTGTCAACTTGCTCAACGCAGCCAAAAACATCTGGAAAGACAACTACAACGGGAAACGGTTCTACCATATCTCTACCGACGAGGTTTACGGTGCCCTCGGCGACACCGGTTCTTTTAAAGAAACCACTCCTTACTCCCCACATAGCCCATACTCCGCTGCAAAAGCCAGTTCCGACCACTTTGTACGTGCCTACCACGACACCTACGGATTGCCAACCGTTATTTCCAATTGCTCCAACAATTATGGGCCCAATCAATTTCCAGAGAAACTTATTCCATTGTTTATCAATAATATAAAAAACAATAAACCTCTTCCTGTCTATGGTAAGGGATTGAATGTTCGCGACTGGCTGTATGTAGGCGACCATGCCGCTGCCATTGACTTGATATTCCACCAAGGGAAAAACGGAGAAACCTATAATATTGGCGGAAATAACGAATGGAAGAATATTGATTTAATCAAGAAGTTGATTGAGATATTGGATCGCAAATTAGGGCGGCCTGAAGGGACATCCTTAGCATTAATCACTTACGTAACCGACCGAGCCGGACACGATTTGCGTTACGCCATCGATGCTTCAAAACTACGCAAGGAACTTGGATGGGAACCCACCATTAAATTCACTGAAGGCTTCGAAAAAACAGTGGATTGGTATTTGGAACATGAAAAATGGCTGGAAAATGTTACCTCCGGAAACTACCAAGAGTACTATCAAAAAATGTATGGGGACAGAATTTAACAACCGTGCAACCATTTAACTATTTCATAGCAGGACCCTGCGCTGCAGAATCTGAAGAACAAGTATATGAAACCGCCCGACAATTATATGAACATTCAAAGGGGTTTCCTATTCCTCTTTCCTTCTTTCGAGCGGGCGTATGGAAACCTCGCAGCAGCGCCAACTCCTTTTGTGGCGTGGGTGAGGTGGCTTTTCCGTGGTTGCAACGCGTTGAAAAAGATTTTCATTTCCCCATTTGCGTAGAAATTGCTAATACACAACATATTGAAATTTGCCAAAAGTACAATATCCGCCACATCTGGATTGGTGCCCGCACCGCTGTCAATCCTTTTATCATCCAAGATTTAGCAGATGCCATACGGGGTGGGAATTTCACCGTCATGGTGAAAAACCCTGTTATTCCCGACCTCAAGTTATGGATTGGAAATATTGAACGTTTTGAAAAGGCTGGTGCCGCACAAGTTTTGGCTGTCCATCGCGGATTTGCAGAACAAAAAGAGAACGTTTTGCGTAACGCTCCCCTTTGGGAAATCCCTATCGAACTCCGCATACAACGTCCCGACATCCCTATCATCTGCGACCCCTCTCATATCGCAGGCAACACCACATATATCAAACAAATATCCCAAATTGCCATCGACTACGGATTTAACGGCCTGATGATTGAAACCCATTGTTCCCCTACCAAGGCATTAAGCGACCAACAACAACAACTTACCCCCGACGAACTTCAAACCTTGCTTTCCCAACTGATTTTCAAACAAAACAACCTCCCCGATAATTTGCTTCGAAAACAGCGCACGCTCATCCGTAATATCGATGCCCAGATTAGCCAACTCCTCTCTAAGAGAATGGAGCTGGTTGAAGAAATAGCGAAAATAAAAAAAGAACGGCAAATGCCACTAATCCAACCTGAACAATGGAATCAGGTGGTGAATAATTACCAACAATATGCACATCACGACCCCTGTTTCGACGAATTTCTGCAAAAATATCTCTCCCTTTTACACCAATATTCTTTACTAAAACAACAAGAAATCAATCATGAAAACAATCACTGAAATGGAAAATGAAATCATTGAAGAGTTTGAACTTTTCGATGATTGGATGGACAAATACAACTATATCATTGAATTAGGGAAATCACTCCCATTGATTGACCCACAATATAAAACTAACCAATATTTAATACCCGGATGTCAGTCTCAAGTATGGCTCCACGCAACAATGAATGAAGGTATAGTAACGTTTCGTGCCGATAGTGACGCCATTATCACAAAAGGAATTATCAATCTGTTAATCAGAGTTTTATCACATAGAACACCTCAAGAAATAGTGGATGCACCGCTCTCCTATTTAGATAAAATCGGCATTAAAGAGCACCTCTCTCCTACTCGCTCAAACGGTTTGGTTTCCATGATTCAACAAATGAAAATGTATGCGAAGCAATTCAACGCACAACAATTATGATCTCTATCCAAAAACTTTCCATAAACTTTACAGGGGATTTTCTGTTTCAGGATGTTTCATTTGTGGTAGGAGACCACGATCGCATTGGATTAGTGGGAAAAAATGGTGCGGGGAAATCCACATTACTCAAAATCTTGCACCGCGAACTACAGCCCGAGTCAGGGCAAATCACCATTACCAATGGACACCGCACAGGCTACCTCCCACAAGAAATCCACGGTTGTTATGAATCTACCATTTGGAACGAAACCATGTCGGCATTTGTAGAACAAAAACAACTTGAAAAAAAAATCACCCAAATTACCCAAGATTTATCGGATAGAACCGACTATGAAAGCGAAAGCTATGTGAACATGGCACAACAGCTTTCCGACTTAACCGACCGCTTCCATCAAATTGGCGGGGCAACGATGGAAGGCGATGCCGAAAAAGTATTACTCGGATTAGGGTTCCAAAACAAGGACTTTCATCGGCTCATGAAAGAGTTTAGCAACGGATGGCAAATGCGCGTTTCATTGGCCAAAATACTGCTGCAAAAACCTGAAATCATCCTTTTGGACGAGCCCACCAACCACTTGGACATCGAATCTATCCAATGGCTGGAGAACTATCTGGCCAATTATGATGGGGCTCTCATTTTAGTTTCTCACGACCGTGCTTTTCTTGACCACGTAACCAACCGTACTATTGAAATTACGTTCGGAAACATACAAGATTACAAATGCAGTTACTCACAATATGTCCAACAACGGTTGGAACGTATTGAAGCACAGCAAAATGCCTACGAAAACCAGCAAAAAGAGATTGCTCAAATCGAAAAATTCATCGAACGGTTCCGTTATAAAGCCACCAAAGCGAAGCAAGTGCAGAGCAGGATAAAATTGCTGGACAAAATGGATAAAATAGAGGTGGAAAATATCGACAATTCCAGCATATCTTTCCGTTTCCCACCAGCCCCCCATTCAGGACGCGTTACAGTGAATACCGAAGGGTTGTCATTAGGATATGGCGACTTCAATGTTTTGCAAAATATTGATTTTCATCTGGAACGTGGCGAGCGTGTGGCCTTCGTCGGGAAAAATGGCGAAGGAAAATCCACCATGGTAAAAGCCATTGTAGGAGAACTTCCACCGCAAAAGGGCAGAATTGAGTTAGGTCATCAAGTAGTGATTGGTTATTACGCCCAAAACCAAGCCCTGCTTCTCAATCCCGACAAAACCGTTTTTGAAACCATTGATGAGATTGCCGTTGGCGACATGCGCCCCAAAATCAGGACCATTCTGGGCCGTTTCCTTTTCTCCACAGAAGACACAGAGAAAAAAGTTCGCGTGCTTTCGGGGGGTGAAAAATCACGACTCGCCCTGGCCAAATTGCTTCTCTCCCCATTCAACCTGCTCATTCTCGATGAGCCCACCAATCACTTGGACATGCAATCCAAGGACGTGCTGAAAAACGCACTGCTCCAATACGAAGGGAGCATGATTCTCGTTTCCCACGACCGCGATTTCCTGCAAGGACTAACCGAAAAAACCATCGAATTTAAAGATCATAAAATCAAAACTTACATAGGCGATGTTTACGATTTCTTGGATAAGAAAAAAATTGACTCTTTTCAAGAACTCCAAGCCAATAGTACTACCAATGCCTCCGTTGCAACCAAAAGCAACAACAAAGATTTATGGGAAAAGAAAAAGGAGGCTGAAGCCACCGACAGGAAACGGAATAACAAGATTAAAAAGATTGAAGCGGAAATAGAACAGCTCAACCAAGAGAAAGAAGAAATCGAAAAAAAATTAGCCCTTCCTGAAAAATACGCGAATGAAATTGCCTCCGGAGAGTTGTATCGAGCCTACGAAAACATACAGCATCAGATTGAAAGCAAGGAAGAAGAATGGTTAGAGGTGAATATTTTTTAACATTTATTATGATTTTTCATAAAAATGTGTAATTTTGCCTCCACTATTTTTCGCGGATTATCATGAAAAATCTTTACATCTTAGCAGGCTGTAACGGAGCGGGAAAAACAACCGTTGCTTACCATATATTGCCTGATTTGCTAAAGTGTAAAGAGTTTGTTAATGCGGATGAGATTGCGAAAGGAATTTCTCCTTTTCAG
>JAEEUY010000166.1 GCA_016290715.1 Bacteroidales bacterium | reverse complement strand
TCGCTTTTAATAATAAGCATACAACGATGAACCACTGTATTGTAATGCGCTCAAACAGTGTAAACTTCTTAACGCTTTATTCCATCATTTTTTTTGACGTTTTTTTCATCAAGGCCATAAGTTTGGCGGACAGCAGTATTTTTTTTCGTTCCCGCATACAGGTCGTAACGAAGGAATTTGCATTCTAAAGGTCCGTTAAAAAGGGGATATTTCCGACTCGGATGCAGTCCGATGTTTTTGATGCCTTCCATATTGGAACTGATAATAAAGGCTTTACATCCTGCAAAATGTTGTTTCAATGCATCTCCGATATTTTTGTAGAAGTCGGATATATCCTCCATGTCTAATCTTTCGCCATAGGGGGGATTGAAAAGGATACAGGAGGGTGTATTTTTCACTGAAACCTCAAACATGGAGCGACTTTGCAAGTGAATAAAATCGGCGAGTCGTGCGGCGCGCACATTGGCTTGTGCCATTCCGATAAAACGCGGGGAGATGTCGTAGCCATAAAAATCAACAGGCACATCGTCATGGATATCAGCTTCTGCTGTGATTTTATTCCACAGACGACGGTCGAAATTTTTCCATGTGTAAAAGCCGAAATATTTGCGATAGAAGCCTGCAGGAATATTTAACGCCTGCATCGCTGCTTCAATGAGAATCGTTCCGGAACCGCACATGGGGTCAATAAAATCACAGTCGTGTTTCCATCCGCTTAATTTGATTATTCCTGCAGCCAAGACCTCATTGATTTGGGCAGGATGAATGGAAACGCGGTATCCCCGCTTATGCAGCGAATCTCCGGATGCATCCAAAAACAGGGTTGCCATATTCTCATTCAGATGTAGATGAAATTGCACGTCCGGATGTTCTTTATCAACAGAAGGTCGGGTGTCGGTTCGTTCACGGAATCGGTCACAGATAGCATCTTTGGCTAATTGTGCGGCAAATAAGGGAGTTTGAAAAATGGTATTGTGCATGGTAACGCTAATGGCTAATTTCCCCTTTTCATCCAACACATTCTCCGCGGGATACTTGTAAATGTTTTCGTAAAACTGTTTATTATCACGAAAATCAAACTGGTGTACTTGCCATAATATGCGTAAGGCAAAACGGCTGTAGTAGTTTGTCTTGTAAAGCAAATCAAAATCACCTTCAAAAGTTACAGCACGTTTGCTTAATTGACAATTTTCGGCGCCTAATGTCTCTAATTCTTCTTTTAAAATGGTCTCTAAACCTGCAAATGTTTTGGCAACAAACTGTTCTTTGCGCTTCATACTGATTATATCACTTCAACCATATTTTCCATAATCCACCCTTTTTCTCCATTGGGGATTCTAATTTCAATCCATCCATTCATTTCAGCAGTAATTTCCACTTTCAAACCTTCATGAATCACAAAAAGGGTTTTGCCTGAAGCATTGGGTTCATTCTTTGCTTCAACGACCAAATCCATAATGATGGCTTCCTGATGGGATTCAAGATCCTTTTTCTCTTTAGCTGCAAATAAGATGCTGAAAACAAGTAGGATAGCAGATATCCAGAGAATAATAAACCCACTTATTCTGATGATTCTATTTTTAGAGAAGAGAAATAATAAAATGGATATTAAAAGTATTGTGGCACTGAGGATAGAAATAATTGCCCATTGTTTTTCATTGAATTGTTTAGCGATGGAAGTCCACCAGCGTGAAAAAATGGAGGTGGGGATGGGTTCTATTTTATCGGTGATTTTTTGATTGACAAAGGCAATATTGTGCTTGATATCTTCATCGGCGGGGGCCAGACGTTGGGCACGTTCATACCAAAGCAATGCTTGTGCGTTGTTTCCATTTTTGTAGTAGGCATTTGCTAAATTGTAGTACAAACTTACGCTTTCGTATCCATCTTCAATATTCTGGGTGTAGTAGTCAATGGCCAACGAATAATTTTCTTTTTGATAGGCCTCATTGCCCAGAGCCATGTGGGTTTGGGCTGCAGTATCTATATTGCTGCCGTAAATAATTGAAAAACAAAGTGATAATATTAATAATGTAAGGAATCTTTTCATTGTATTATTTTTTTTCAATTTGTGTTATAAATTGAATGGAGGAATTGTATAGATTGCTCATTAATTGGGCACTGTCGCCTGGCGCGAAGCGGGCAAATTCGCACTCATTGAGTGTATGGATAAATTGCTCAATATCCTCATCGCTCACCCCCTTTTCAGTCAGGCGTTGTCGTACGGTATCCATAGATAAATCAGCTATCGGAATGTGAAATTTATCGCTCATGTAGCCCCATAAGGCGCGTGAAATTTCTATGTAAAACGCCTCCTCTTTATTTTCAGTCAGCATCTTTTTTGCTGTTTTCAACCGTTTTAAGGCCACTTTGTTGGCGCGTTTGTTTCTTAATTGGGCAATATTTTCACGCGACTGGATCCGTTTCCGCCATAAAATCAACAGAATAACAAACACAAATAGGGGAGAAAAAAGAAGCGCTAAATACATTGGGGTGCCAAAGAATGGCGCTTTTTTCTTATAACATGATGTGTTTTTCGTTTTGATATATCGAATATCCTTGTCCAATATCTGTATATCTTTCTGATAAGAGGAGTTGGATACCGATTCCTCATTATTTCCTTTTGCAACTGTAAGTTCGTAACTTTCAGTCGTCAGTGTTTTGTAACTGTTGGAACTCAAATCAAAATAGGTGAATTCTGCAGATGGTATGGTGAACTTGCCTGCCACGCGGGGAATAATTACATATTCAAAAGTACGTGATCCATTTACGTTGCTGCCGCCTGTTTGTATCTTGTCGTTGATGGTGGGTTCTGTAACATCGAAATCGTTTGGGAATGTAATATTCGGATTTTCAATAAGTTGTAAATTGCCTTTCCCTGAAATGGTGATGAGTAAATTAGTGGCATCATTTGACTCCATTTCATCTTTGGTTAGCGACGATTTCATGGAGAAAGTTCCGACCAGACCACTGAAATTAGCTGGTTTCCCGTTGGTTGGCAGTGGTTTGACATTAAGTGTTACGCTATTTGATTTAATGGTCATTTTTTCTTGCCGTCCGAAGAATCCTGAAGGTATGGTTACAATCCCTTCTAATTCCAACGGGGTGATGGTAATAGTCCCTGATTTTTGTGGATATACCGCTGTTTTACGCAGTTCATACACTTCATATCGTTTCCCATTCAAATTCTCTACGGTATGTTTCACCTCTGCATCAGGATTCCCTAAGGTATATGTCCATAGATCAGGTTGGGAGGGGAGTTCATTGTTGGTAGGTTGGAAATTATGGATATTATTGCTTAAATACAGCTTATGGGTAACAATAACCTCTTCCCCTTGATAGGGGTTGCTTTTGGAGGCAAAAGCTTTAAGCATAATGTCATCTTTGCTGATTTCGCGCGGAGGTGCAGTCATTTCAGGGAAATCCCAAAAGCTGGATCTTCGTTGTGCCTGCTGTTGTTGGGCTCTTTGGTTTTCTTGGGTTACCACCACTTTTACACTGTTGCTCTTTACCTGTTTCCCATTTAATACAAAGGTAACCCCGGGAATCGTTTGTTCTCCCAATTTAGTCGGGCGCAGTACATAGGTGTAACTATATTCTGTTGAACTGGTTACTTGTCCGTTTACCCATGAGGTAGAACTTGAATAACTGGTGCTTGGACCGCTTTGTAAGGTGAAAGTACCAAAATCTTGGGCTGCCACCTTACTCGGTTTTTCGTTTACCCGAACCGTATATTGTATGGATTCGTTAATCCCCACTTTGGAAGGTGCTGTAGCTTTGCACTCTTGTGCTTTCAACGAGGCGATGCTCCATAGGAAGATACACCCGAGGATAAATGTGACTTTTAATAATTTTATTCGCATAACTCTTTCTCTACCAATCTTTTTCTTGTTTGTTTCGGTTCTGGTTCTTATCTTCTTTTGATTTTTCAATCATCATTTTCTGTTGTGTTTGTCGCTCATTTTGTTGCAGGGCATCCAATTGGCGCATCATGGCTGCACGTTGTTCACGTTGGGCAGACGATTCTTCACCCTTCTCTTTCTTATCTCCTTGTGAACCTTGCTGTTGCTGTTGTTGTTTGTTATCCTGATTCTTATTTTGTTGCTCTTTATTCTGGTCGTTCCCGTCGTTCCCTTGATTTTGCTTGTTTTGTTGGTCTTGTTGTTTCTGCTCGCTGTTTTGTCCCGCGCCCTGTCCGTTTCCATGGTTTTTCGCCATTTTTTGAGCATAGACCAAATTATATTTTGCATCCATGTCGTTGGGATTGTTTCTGAGCGAAGACTTGTAAGCTTCGATAGCTGCCCCGTATTGTTGTTGCTGCATATACGCATTCCCTTTATTATAAAGTACTTGTGCAATAAAGTTTTTGTCTATGCTGGTTTGGGATAAGGTATCTGCAAGATGGGAAATGGTATCAAAATTATTTAAACGATAATGGGCGGCAATTTGATTGAACTTGGCTTCGTTATAATTGATCATTTCGCTAACAGCCGCAGAATCGTATAGGTTTAATGCCGTGGTATATAGGTAATTGCCTGTTGTGTCAAAGGGGGTGATTGTGTCGGGGACAAAATCATTTTGCGAGCGCAAACTATCTCCTTCCGCAAATGCACTGTTGGCTTCCTGAATGACAGATGGACGTGTTTTGTCTTTGCAACTTGTTAAGCAAAGAATGGAAACAAGGCATAATAGAATCGAGGTAACTTTATATTGTCTTCGGGTTCTGTTAATCCAGTCTTTGAGTTTGGGCTTGGACGTAAACAACAAAGAATCAATGAATAATAAAATAAAACCAATCAAGAGAGGGTACAAATACAGGGATTGGTAATAGGTATAATTCATATCCTCTATTTCCGATTTATCCATAGCATTAATTTCATTTAAAATATTTTCGAATCCCATGTTGGCATTGTTGGCGTGCACGTACGTGCCTTTCCCTTTGTTGGCAATGGTTTTGAGTATTTGTTCATTGAGCCGTGTGATAACGGTATTCCCATCTTTGTCTTTTTTGAATTGGGTGCCGTTCAATTTATTGGGTATTGGAACTCCTTTTGTGCTTCCAATGCCAATAGTATGAATGATGAACCCATTTTCCCCCAGTTCTTCGGCCATTTCAATGCTTTCCGGATAATGATCTTCACCGTCGGATGCCAAAAGAATGACTTTGGATGTCTTATTTTCCTTTGTATCGGTAATGAATGAGTCGTCGGCAGGAGAGAGGGCGTTGGCTGCGGTTTCTAATGCTGCGGCGATATCGGTGCCTTGAACGGGCATCATTTTTGTATCAATCTGATTGACAAACATTTTAGCAGCAGCATAATCGGTAGTGATGGGAAGCTGTACAAACGCTTTTCCTGCAAAGACCACCAGACCGACGCGGTCGCCTTGCAACTTGTCGATGAATCGGTTGATGGCCATTTTGCAGGCACTCAATCGATTCGGTTGTATGTCGGCAGCCAACATGCTATTTGAAACGTCTAAACAAAGCATGATATCCACCCCTTGGCGCTTTACTTTCTCTACTTTTCCTGCGGTTTGTGGATTGGCGGCGGCGATAATGAAAAATGTTAACGCTAACATGAGTAATGAAAACTTCAAATGCTTCATCCCTTGTGAGCGTTGCGGAGTGAGTTTTTTCAAAAGTTCATCGTCGCAGTATTTCTCTA
>JAEEUY010000165.1 GCA_016290715.1 Bacteroidales bacterium | reverse complement strand
GTTGCTGAAGACTATCAAGGAACACGATTGACTATGCGCACACCGCTTCCTTCAGAGTGGGGGTTGGTAGGGATTGAGCGCCTGCCCCAAGGCAGAGAACTATGGTTGCTTCAATCTCAAAATAGAGAATGGACCTATTTGGCTATTACTTCCGGCTCCGGTACCCAGCGCATTTTGGATATCGTTCCCATTGGAATTGACTTGGCCAGTGATGAAGGAAAAACTTTAGAGCGCGAAGTTTGGAGTTGGCAAAGGAACGAAGAGGGGGCTTTCGTGGTGGAGAAAAACTACGAGTGGAAAAAGTCTATTGCTGATGCAAAGCAAGCCAATGCGTCGGATTATGTGAAAAAAAGCTTTGCCATTGATAAATATATCGTCGGTGAAATGGGACGGTTTGAGTGTTTCCCACAAACGGGGAACGACACCCTTCCCTATAAAGTGGCTGTTTTTTATTGCTCTCCTAATGTAGAGGCGGAAGAATGGGATGATAAAACGGAAATGATGGAGGCATTTTGTGAAGATTTTAATATCTGCTACGCTAAAGTTCAGGAACATTATGATGCGGTCTCTGTTCAAGATTATACGATGAACGATATTGTAACGTTGGATATTAGACCGCAAATGGATGCGGATTCTGTCGGAATGATACTCTATCAGAATGGGAAAGAACCCAAATCAGTGAAATGGCGGAGCGTGGAATATCTTCAAATGGAAATAAAAAAATACTTTAAACAATAAAAATTGATACTATGAAAGAAGATCTGGCAATGAGTATGAATGAAGTGGTTAACTTCTTGAAAAAATCACCTAAAGAATTTACAAAAGCAGATATGATTCGTTTCGTGGAGGAGAACGAAATCAAAATGATTAACTTTCGATACGTGGCTGGCGACGGGAGAATCAAAACTTTAAATTTTGTCATCAATAATCGTGAATATTTGGAACAAATACTTTCTTGTGGTGAGCGGGTGGATGGTTCCAATATATTTCCCGCATTTATTCATGCGGGGTCAAGTGATATGTATGTGATCCCTCGCTTTAAAACCGCTTTCGTGGATCCATTTGCTACAATTCCTACTTTGTCGTTCCTATGCTCTTATTTCAATAAAGATGGACAACCTATGGAAAATGCGCCTGAGTATATTTTGCGCAAAGCAGCCAAATCCTTTACTCAAGTTACAGGAATGGAATTTCAAACCATGGGTGAACTTGAATACTATGTGATTGGGGAAAAAGAAGATCTGTATTTGGCTAACGATCAAAAAGGATACCATGAATCAGCTCCATTTGCCAAATTTGAAGAATTTCGCACCCAATGTATGTTGTATATTGCCAAAGTGGGTGGCCAAATTAAATATGGGCATTCAGAAGTCGGCAATTTTACCTTAGAGGATAAAATATATGAGCAAAATGAGATAGAATTTTTGGTAACCGATGTCTTGGATTCGGCCGACCAGTTAGTATTAGCCAAATGGGTGATTAGAAATTTGGCACATGAATATGGACTGAATGTAACTTTTGCGCCCAAAATTACAGCGGGAAAAGCAGGCAGCGGTTTACATATTCATACTCGGATTGTGAAAGATGGCGTGAACAAAATGGTAGAAAAAGGTAAACTGAACTCTATCGCCCGTACCGCCATCGCCGGTTATATGACTTGCGCCTCTTCCCTTACTGCTTTCGGAAATACGAACCCAACTTCCTATTTCCGCCTTGTGCCACACCAGGAAGCGCCTACTTCTATTTGCTGGGGTGACCGCAACCGATCCGTGCTCGTACGTGTTCCCCTCGGTTGGACATCCTCTACCGATATGGTGGCAATGGCTAATCCAAATGAAAAACCGAGCAACGAAGATCACTCCCAAAAACAAACTGTAGAGTTCAGGTGTCCGGATGGTTCTGCCGACATCTATCTGCTGCTCGCAGGTTTGACCGTTGCTGCCCGCCACGGCTTCGAAATGCAAGGGGCTCTTGATTTCGCCGACAAAACTTATGTGGATGTGAATATCCATAAAGCAGAAAATCAAAGCAAGTTGATGAAATTAGCCCAACTTCCTGCCTCTTGCGCAGAATCTGCTGAACAACTTTCTGCCCATAGAAGCATATTTGAAAAATATGGTGTCTTTAACTCTGAAATGATTGATGACCTTATTCGCCAACTGAAATCTTTTAATGATGCCAATATCCGCAAGGAAATTGAAAAAGATCCGGATTTGATGCTGAAACTCGTTCATAAATATTTTCACTGCGGATAGTGTAACCAATACTGTTGCCAATTATGAATACTATTTTAATTTTAGTTATAGCCATTTTTCCGCCACTCATGGTCGCAGCAACCGCTCTTGTCGTGGTTAAGCGTTTTATTGAAAACGATCAACGGAAGAAACTGATAGAAATGAAATACCAATCTAAAAATGTGATTACTCCTATTCGTCTTCAAGCTTATGAACGAATGGCCATGTTTTTGGAAAGAATTGAACCTAATAGTTTGCTTTTCCGTGTGAATAATCCCGAATTGACCGCATATCAGATGCAAACAATTTTGTTGGCTACCATCAGAAGCGAATATGAACATAATCTGTCGCAGCAAGTTTATATATCTCCAGAGGTATGGGATGCCATTAAAAATGCAAAAGAGAGGGTGGTTAATGTGATTAATGTTTCGGCTGGACAGCTGGCTGCAACTGCGATGGCGACGGATCTGGCCACGCAAGTCTTCCAGATGGTCGCAGAAGAATCTCCAATTGCAGTGGCTATGCTTGAATTAAAAAAAGAAATCTCTGTCCTTTATTAAAAGAATCGAAAAATAAAATAGGCGAGGGGTGGCAAAATAGGCTGCCCCTCGTTGTTTTTGTACTTTTTATAGCGAAAAGGAATAAAATTGCTGAAAACAAAATTATTTTTTTAAAAAATTTTTCAAAAATGAATTGTTGATTATTTTAATTGAAAAATATATAATATATTATAAATCAATAATTTAATACGTTTTTTTCAAAATGTTAATTTTTTTTTGATTTTTTCAAAGTGAAGAAGAAGAAAAAAAAAAATCAGAAGTGCATAAAAGTACTTATTTTTTTGTATTTTTGCAAGTTCATATATTAAAACGAAAAATATAGTTTAATTAACGAAAGATAAAAGGATGAATCAGAAAAGAAGCTTTGTAACTAATTAAAAATCAATAGATAAAAGAAAAAATAGAGATAAAAATAGAAAAGAAAAAAACAAAAAATATAGTAATAATTAAATTCAAAACGATGAAAAAATTTACGATTTTTTTCCTGATGATGTTTATGTATTTAGGGAATCAGGCTCGATGCGAAGCAGCACCTTCCACTGCTAATGTGGATGGCGCCAAAAGTAGCTACAGTGCTCTTTGTGAAACGCATCCTAGCTATTCGTTAAACACAATGAAAACAGATGTGGATGCGACGAAGACAGTGGTAGTTACTGTTGAGGGACCATCTGCAGCGTGTGGTGGAACTATTCATTTGACAGCAGTCGTTACCGACAATGATTTGGCGGATACGATTGGTTATACTTATGTATGGTTCCGTGATGGCAACCCAATTCTTATTAGTGAAGTGCCATCAGCCCATTCTCGTGTTTTAGAGATGAACGTGGATTTGCTGACCGAAGGTCAAATGGAGTTCTATGTGGAGGCAACTAAAAACTATCCAGTTTGTGTAACTACCGCTTCTCCTCGTTTCATTTTTACGAAAGCAAGCTTGGAAGCAACGGCAAGCGCCCAAAACGGTTGCGTGGGTTCTCCACTGACTCTCTCTGCTATGGTGAATGCTCCTTATACTTCTTCCAACCTTAATTATACTTGGTATAAGGTGGGAACTCCAGATGTGGTAGTGGGCACGACTCCAACTGTTGAAATCGCAAATCCGGTGAATGGTGATCAATACAAAGTTCGCGTTTATGATTATGAAACATTCTGTGTTGACACCTCTGCTCCTATTACATTGGTCGTAAATACTCCAACAGCAGTGAGTTTAACCTTAACTCCTAATCGTACTATTTCTTGTACTGACCAAATGATTACTTTGAAGGCTGCAGGTGCTCCTGCTACCGCTACCAATGTGGTTTATAAATGGTACAGAAATAGTGTTTTATTTGCCACTACGGAAGCTGATAGCGTTATGGATGCTCCTAGTGCAATTGGTACAACTGCTACTTATACCTATTATGTTGAATTTACAGCTAACGATGATAATGGTTGCGCTATCAGTGCTAATGCCACAGCAGCAGCAGTGACGGTTTATCCTGAAATGG
>JAEEUY010000015.1 GCA_016290715.1 Bacteroidales bacterium | reverse complement strand
TGCACATCATTCACCGCTCCCCACATATTTCCTACCGCACGAATAGTAAAGGATTGTTTGGAATTGTTGCCCGATGATTCAATGTTTCCCATGTCTTCAGAAAGCAATCCTTTTTGGGTGGATTCCGGACGATTTTGATTACGCATAAAGGCAAGATTCAAGGCTGTAATTCCGCCAGCACTGCTTCCGGCGACAAAAAGATAATCAGGATTAATATGGTAAACATTTTTATTTTCAAGCAAATAACGCATGGCGGCATGCGCATCTTGAACCGCCCCATACCCGCAACGCTCAATGGCTCGCTTAGTAGGTTGGAATCCCATACGATAATTGATAGATGCCACCACATAGCCTAACGAAGCGAAATGCTTGCACCAAAGCACAATCGGATTGTCGCTTTTATCGCCCATATAGAATGCTCCACCATGAATAAACATCAGCAACGGTCGGGCTTTCAGGTCATCATTTTGAGGAATATAAAGATCCATGGTCAGATTCAGATCCCTCTTTTTCAATGACTTGGATATTCCCGTAGCAAGTACATCCGCATAATTATTCTTCGCAGAAATATTTGATGTCCAGTAACCGGATGCATGACCATACGAAACGTTCTTTTCTACTTTATAATTGAATATTTTCTTTTGATAACGATGCGAAAAAGTGGCATAGTCTGCTGTATGGTACTCCACAAAATCAAAAGAGACGGTCTTCCCTTTCCATTCGCAAGTACCTCTCCAAGTGAGGTCTTCCAAATTGTAGTCTGCTTTTTTCACCACCTTCTTTCCCCCTTTGTAGAGCAAAATGCAGCGATTTCTTTTTATTTTTATTTGCAACTTTTGAGGAGATACCATTGCTGATTTGCTGTTGGCATCATACCATGTGAATTCACACTTTTTAACGTTAAAAACATCCTGCTTTATTACATACTCTTTCCCATCAACATGCATTATATAGTAAATATTTGGATTGAATTTCTGCATCAAATCCAGTGGCCATCCATTTTGTGCATTGTTAGAGGCGCATCCGGTAAAAAAACACCAGCAAAAACTTATAAAAAAGAGGTGTTTTCCGCACCATAAACGATTTATCAGATTTTTACACATAGTTTAAATGGTTTCAACTAAATTTCCTTGCGGGTCAAATGTTATGCGTGGAAGAATATTGATGATTATCCGTGTTAATTTTTCACCGGCATATTGAGCGGCTTTCAGCACTGCCTCATGCGTGGGATGTTCAATTGTTCCAATGGCGGCGAGGTCGGTAATGACAGAAAAGGCCAATACTTCCATATCCAAAGCGGCAGCCTGAATTGCTTCAGGGATAGTGGACATTCCCACAGCATCGGCACCCAAATTAAATTGCATGGCACTTTCAGCACGTGTGCCAAAATATGGACCAGAATGCGCCAAATAAACGCCCCGCTGCAAAGGAATATCATTATTTTTAGCAATACTTAAAGTAATATTTCTTAATATTTTTGAATACAATATTTTAGATGATAAATAATGTGAAGGTTGCAAACCATTCTCCCGTCCGAAAAGCGGATGGGCAGCCATCATATTAATATGGTCATTAATGAGCATCACATCGCCCACTTGGAAACTGGGATTTAAGCCGCCGGCGGCATTGGATAGGATCAACACTTTCACCCCTAACTCATGAATTATGTGCAAGGGTTCCACCACCTCCTGAATAGTACACCCCTCGTAGTAGTGCTTGCGGCCATTTAAAACGCAAACCTCCACCCCATTCAACTCTCCGAACACCAATTCCCCCCGATGCCCGGCTACGGTAGATACGGGGAAATGAGGAATATTGGCATAGGGAATCGTGGTTCCCACCTTCATTTGCTGAACCAGATTCCCTAATCCGGAACCCAAAACTATGCCTATTTTCGGGTGGATTCTGGTCTGATTTCCAATAAATTCAGCACTTTCAGCATATTTTAACATATCTCCCATTTTAGATTGCAAAGATAACTTATTTTATCGCGAAAAAAGTCATTTTTAAGCACAGAAAGATTTTTTTTTGCAAAAATTTGATTTTCTGCAAAAAAATCCGAAATTTGCAGGCACAAATAAAATATATAAATAACTGAAAATAAAATACTTAAATAATGAGCCAGCCTATTTCCAAATTAAGAAACATCGGAATTGCCGCGCATATTGATGCAGGGAAGACCACGGTATCTGAAAGAATATTATTTTTCACAGGGGTGAATCGCAAAGTGGGCGAGACACACGACGGACAAGCAACGATGGATTTCATGAAGCAGGAGCAGGAACGTGGAATCACCATTGCTTCCGCTGCGATTACGGCCCAATGGAATGGTTACCAGATTAATTTGATAGATACTCCCGGGCACGTGGATTTTACCATTGAGGTGGAACGTTCTTTACGCGTGATTGACGGAATGGTAGCTGTTTTTTGTGCGGTAGGTGGTGTGGAACCTCAAAGCGAAACGGTTTGGAATCAAGCAGATAAGTACCGTGTTCCCCGCATAGCCTTTGTCAATAAAATGGATAGAACAGGAGCTGACTTTGCGGAGGTGGTTACGCAAATGAACAAATATCTTGGGGCAAATGCCGTTCCTCTTCATCTGCCGATTGGGGCAGAAAGTGAGTTCCAAGGAATGATAGACTTGGTATGTATGCAGTCCATTACTTTCAGGGAGAAAGAGCGAATTGTGGGAGACATTCCTGCTGATTTGCTTGATAAAGCGATAGAAGCCCGCCACTTTCTGATTGAAAAAATAGCTGATTACGATGATGAAATCGCGGAATTGTATCTGGAAGATGCGGAAATTCCGGAAGAGATGTTAAAGAAAGCGATACGCAACGCCACCATCAAGCTCATGATAACGCCCGTTCTGTGCGGAGCTGCCTATAAAAACAAAGGTATCCAACTGCTTCTGGATGCCATTGTTGATTACCTCCCCTCACCCACCGATTTAGGAGCGGTTATTGCACATGATCCTGATGATGATGAGAAAACATATCAGCGGAATCCTTCTGCTAATGAACCATTGGCCGCTTTGGCTTTCAAATTAATCAACGACCCATACGTGGGACAGCAGACTTTTATTCGTATTGTAAGTGGGAAAATCAGCAATGGAATGAGTGTTTACAACACGAATAAGCGAAAAAATGAACGTATTGGACGTATTTTCAGAATCAAGGCCAAAGAAAGGGAGGAAATTTCAGAAGCGGGCCCTGGAGAAATTGTCGCATTGGTTGGCATGAAATATACCCGCACTGGCGATACTTTATGTGATGACAAACAGCCCGTTTTACTTGAGTCTATCCAAGTTCCCCCTTCCGTGATTGAAATGAAAGTGAATCTGGAAGACAAAAAAAACAGGGACAAGCTTGCGGAAACCTTAGCCAAACTGACTAACGAAGACCCCTCTTTTCACTCCCATTATGACGATGAAACAGAAGAGACCATCATTGCGGGAATGGGGGAACTTCATTTGGAGATCCTTGTAGAACGTATCAGGGATGAATTTAAAGTGCCCATTACTGTGGGACAGCCTTCGGTATCTTTTAGAGAAACCATCACCACCTCTTCAGAATGCAACTACCGGCATGTAAAGCAAAGTGGCGGAAAGGGACAATTTGCCCACACAGTGATTCGTTTTGAACCCAATCCGGGAAAAGGATTTGAGTTTGTGGATGTTACAAAAGGCGGGGTTGTTCCTAAAGAATTTCTTCCTTCCATACAAAAAGGATTACTGAGTGCCATGGAGAAAAGCCCTATAGCGGGTTATCCCGTAGTGGATGTGAAATGCGTATTGGTAGATGGCAGTTTCCATCCGGTAGATTCCAGTGATATGGCCTTCCAATTATGTGCAGCGATGTGCTTTAAGCAAGGATTCAAACAAGCTAATCCAATCATCTTAGAACCAGTTATGAAAGTGGAAATCAATACCCCTGATGATTTCATTGGGAATGTAACCCGCGACCTAAACAAGCGCCGCGGTCGCATCGACAGCATGCGTCGTTTCAGAAAAGGTTCACAGAAGTTGAATGGTTTTATTCCATTAATGGAAATGTTTGGCTATGCAACCGCTTTGAGAAATGTTACCAGTGGCCGTGCCAACTATTCTATGGAATTTTACCAATATATGCCTATGCCAGCGGCAAAACAGGAGGAAGTGATTAAAAAACGCCAGGAAGACGCAAAAAAATAAAATAATTGTTTGATGGATTCCATCCATTAAACAAAAAAGTGTATCTTTGCAACCTCAAACGAGCAAATCTGTTTATCAGATAAGTTTTTGATTTTTAGAGTTTTGATATAGTTTAACAAAAAAAATAGATTTGCAAGTTTGAATCTCGGGGATGTAGCTCAGTTGGTAGAGCACTTGGTTCGCAATCAAGGGGTCGCGGGTTCGAATCCCGTCTTCTCCACCCAAAACTCATAACACTATAATTTCAGTGTTATGAGTTTTTTTATGAAAATAACGCTCCCCTTTTATAATGTATTTCTGTTTAATTTACATGGGATTTCCAATATAAATTTGTTTACTTTTTTTTGAAATTGAATCTTTTTTAACTTGATTTTCTAAAAATATTAAAGTACATTTGCGTCCGATAAATGCTGCTAATATAGCATTTCTATTTCATTGATATTTACTTATTTACTATATTTTTATATTATGAACAAAAAACGTTTATCCACTATTTTCATAGTATTAATTTCCTTAACAATGAGTGCACAAAACTTGCAAAAACCGGTTAACAATCCTTTGGTGGAGGAATGGAATACGCCTTTTCAAACCCCTCCTTTTGAACAGATAAAAGAAGAGCATTATGTCCCTGCTTTCAAATATGCTTTGGCAGAAGCAAAGTCAGAATTATACAGGATAAAAGAGGCCAAAACAAAGGCCACTTTTGAAAATACAATTGTGGCACTTGAACACTCAGGCCAACTGCTCAACAGAATCAGTGGCATCTTTTTTAATCTGTTAGAAGCCAATACTTCTGATGAGATGCAAAGAATTGCCCAAGAAATAAGTCCTATGCTGACAGAATTCGGGAACGACATTCATTTGGATCCCGCCCTTTTCAACCGCGTGCGTTATGTGTATGAGCATCATGGTGAACTTGCCCCCGACCAAAAAATGCTGTTAGAAAAAACCTACAAATCTTTTGTTCGGGAAGGAGCTAATCTGTCTGACGAAGATAAGGAAAAACTGCGTAAAATAGATATGCAATTATCTACCCTTTCACTCAACTATAGTCAGAATGTGCTAGCCTCCACCAATGCTTATACGAAGCTTATTACCGATGAGAAATTATTGAGTGGGATTCCGTCATCCGCAATATCTATCGCACAAAAAAAAGCGGAAAGCAAAGGTCAAAAAGGATGGCTTTTCGACTTGTCGATGCCAAGCTACCTGGCCGTGCTTACCTATGCCGATAATCGCGAATTCCGCAAGGAAATGTATCTGCAATACAACGCCAGAGCTTTTCAAAATAATTTCGACAACCAATCCATCATTAAAGAACTGGTTACCCTGCGCGATGCCAAAGCCAAGTTATTGGGTTACAAAACGTATGCAGACTATGTTTTGGAAGAAAGAATGGCAGAAAACACGAAAAATGTGTATGATTTAGAGGAAAAACTGCTTAAAAGTTCGTTACCTGCTGCCAAAAAAGAGATGAAAGACCTGCAACAGTTTGCACAATCATTAGGCTTTAACGAGCCCATCCAACGCTGGGATTTCGCATACTATTCAGAGAAATATAAAACCTCCCTTTTCAATGTGAATGACGAGATGCTCAAACCCTATTTCAAATTGGAAAATGTGATTGGCGGTGTGTTCGGATTAGCTACAGATCTGTTTGATTTGCAATTTGTTCCCAATGACAAAATCCAAGTTTACCATCCAGATGTCAAAGTTTACGAGGTCTATCGAAACCAAGAACTGAAGGCCATCCTATACTTGGACTTCCATCCTCGCGACAGCAAACGCAACGGGGCATGGATGACCGCTTTCAGAGAACAACATTACGATGCAAAAGGGAATGACGTGCGTCCGTTGGTGTCGCTGGTGATGAATTTCACTCCATCTACCGATGAAATGCCCTCTTTGCTTACTTTTGACGAAGTCCGTACTTTTATGCACGAATTTGGACACTCTTTACATGGGATGTTATCAGAACAACACTACGAATCGCTTGCCGGGACTAATGTTCCCCGAGATTTTGTGGAACTCCCCTCCCAATTATTAGAAAACTGGTCGGTGGAAAAGGAGTATTTGAGCAAATTTGCCTACCATTACCAAACCCAAGAACTCATTCCTGACAGTTTGATTCAAAAAATAAAAGATTTCCATAATTTTCATGCCGCCTACGCCTCTTGTCGCCAGATCAGTTTTGGATTATTGGACATGATGTGGCATACGACAGACCCAAGCAAAATAAACGATATACTCACATGCGAGCGTAAAGCCTTAGCACGTACCGAACTAATGCCTGTAGTGGAAGGGACTTGCATGAGTACTGCCTTTTCGCATATTTTTTCAGGAGGCTATGCCGCCGGCTATTATGGGTATAAGTGGGCAGAAGTATTGGATGCCGATGCTTACTCTCTTTTCCAACAAAAAGGCATTTATAATAAAAAAATCGCAGATTCCTACGTTGAAAATATTCTCTCAAAAGGTGGTTCCGAAAAAGCCATGGACTTATATGTCAAATTCCGTGGAAGAGAGCCTAAAATTGATGCCTTGTTAAAACGTAGCGGATTAAAAAAATAACACCTCACCCATTTCTTTAATTATTAACCTTTATTTGATTCATAATGAATAAATTCACCCACCTACACGTTCACACACAGTATTCCATTTTAGATGGGTTGGCCACTATCCCCGGTCTTATCAGGAAAGCATACAATGATGGACAGCGTGCCATGGCAGTTACTGATCACGGCAATATGTATGGCATCTATACTTTTGTTTCTGAAGTGGAAAAACTGAATGAAGACAATATCAAAAAACTCAAAAAAGAAGCTTTTGATAAAGCCAAAGAGGAAGCTTTAGAAAAAAAGAAGACAGCAGCCAAAGAGGAGGAAAAAAACAAGATTGAGCTCACCCCCGAAGAAATTGAAAAACTGGAGCCAGAACCAATTCATTATGAACCATTTAAAGCTATTATTGGGTGTGAAGTATATGTGGCACGCGGCAGCCGTTTCTCTAAAAAAAGCAAAGAAGATCGTAGCGGTCATCACTTGATCCTTCTTGCCAAAAATATGGAAGGATACAAGAATCTGAGCCGTATGGTCTCTTACGGCTGGATTGAGGGCGAATACTACAAACCCCGTATCGACAAAGAATTGATGCGCAAATATTCCAAGGGAGTGATTGCCAGTTCGGCCTGTCTTGGGGGGGAATTGCCCCAAATTATCATGCGTGACAATCCATACCCTGTTGATGACATCATTCCCGAACAATTCAATCTTGAAGCAGCAGGGAAAGTAGTGGAAGAATTCATAGATATTTTTGGAGATGACTACTATCTCGAATTGCAACGAAATGGGCACAAAGAGCAGAAATTGGTGAATGAAGCTATTTTGCAACTATCTAAAAAATACAATGTTAAATGCATTGCCACCAATGATGTGCATTTTGTTGAAAAGGAAGACTATCCTGCCCATAAAATGCTCATCTGTATCAACACCAATAAAGAGTATGTTGATGACAAAGTGGCTTCAGATGAAGATTCCGATAATGGCATGGCCTACTCTGGAGAAGAGTATTTTCGTACCCATGATGAAATGTCAGCACTTTTTGCCGACCATCCGGAAGTAATTGCCAATACACAGGAAATTGTTGATAAAGTGGAGGTCATATCTCTTCATCATCCAGCTACCCTGCCCCGTTTTGAGGTTCCGGCTCCCTTTAAAGATGAATTTGATTATTTGCAACATCTGACATGGGAAGGTGCGAAAAAACGTTGGGGTGAAAATCTTTCTGATGAAATCAAAGAACGTTTGGAGTTTGAGCTGAATACGGTGAAAGGAATGGGCTACCCTGGCTACTTTTTAATTGTCTTAGATTTCATAGAGGCAGGGAAAAAAAATGGCATCCGATTTGGTCCTGGCCGTGGTTCTGCCGCCGGTTCTGCCATTGCATACTGCCTGAATATCACTAATATAGATCCCATCAAATACGACCTGCTATTTGAACGTTTCTTGAATCCAGACCGCATTTCCTTACCCGATATGGATATTGATATGGATAGTACCGGACGTGAAAAAACTATCCAATATGTAAGCGAGAAATATGGGAAGGAAAAGGTCGCAGTCATTGTTACTTTTGGCGAAATGAAAGGGAAATCAGCCATCAGAGACTGTGCCAGAGCCATTAAGTTACCGTTAGAAAGAAGCAACTATCTTGCCAAATTAGTGCCCGATAATGCCAAATCACTGGCTCAAGCCATTTATGGTGACGAAAAGAAAAAGGTGGAAGCGGTTCCTGAATTACGAAAGACCTTAGAAGAAGGCAGCGATTTGGAAAAGAAAACAATGGAGTTCGCTCTCAAATTAGACGGCACCATCCGGAATACGGGAGTGCATGCTTGTGGTGTCATCATTGGTCGTGACAGTCTCTTTGACTGCATTCCCTTGGCCACCTCCAAAAATTCAGAAACCATGGTTACCGAATATGAGGGCTCGTTGGTGGAGGATGCTGGTTTGTTGAAAATGGATTTCCTCGGTTTAAAAACATTAGATATCATTTCAAAATCGCTATATAACATCAAAAAAAGATACGGCATTGATATTGAAATAGATGACATCCCCTTGGATGATCCTAAAACTTTTGAGTTGTTTCAAAACGGGGATATGACAGCCGTATTTCAATTTGAAAGTCCGGGAATGCGCAAATACTTACGGGAATTGAAACCTGAACGGTTTGCCGACATCATTGCGATGGTTTCATTATATCGTCCAGGACCAATGGATAACATTCCTTCCTTTATACGTAGAAAAAATGGACAGGAAAAGATAGAGTATCCTATTCCGGAAATGGCCAAAATATTGGATGAAACCTATGGTATAACCGTGTATCAAGAACAGGTGATGCAACTTTCACGCTTATTGGCCGGTTTCACCCGAGGAGATGCCGACACCTTGCGTAAAGCCATGGGTAAGAAGAAAATAGATGTTATGGAAAAAATGAACAAAAAGTTCATTGATGGGGGTACGAAAAATAAGTATAAAGAGAGCGATTTGAAAAAGATATGGGAAGAGTGGCGCAAATTTGCAGAATATGCTTTCAACAAATCACACGCCACCTGCTATGCCTTCGTCTCATATCAAACGGCATGGCTGAAAGCCAATTACATGGCTGAATTTTTGGCAGCAAACTTAACGATGGAAATCAACGACCTGAAAAAGGTTGCCATTCTCATCGACGAAGCTAAGATACACGGCATCAAAGTGCTACCTCCCGATATCAATGAATCAGAACTGGATTTCACGGTAAACAATGAAGGTGCCATTCGTTTCGGTTTGGCTGCCTTGAAAGGTGTAGGTGCCAATTCTGTACTTGACCTTGTAAACGAACGAAACGAACAGGGACGTTTTACCGATATTTTCAATTTTATTGAACGTATTAATCTGCGTTCCTGTAATCGCCGCGTGATTGAGAATATGGCCTGTGTGGGTACTTTTGATAGTTTTGGGAACATTCATCGTGCCCAATTTTTTGCAGAAGACAAAGACCACAAGACCTTTGTTGAAAAACTGATTACTTACGGCTCCCGCAAACAAGGGAATAACAATAGCCTGCAGTTTTCTATTTTCGACGAAGCTCCCGCCGAATTGAGCAATTCCGCCTTTCCCCCAATTCCAAACTGTACCCCTTGGAGCAACTACGAGCAACTGAAACATGAAAAAGAGATTGCAGGTTTCTATATCTCAGGACATCCTCTCGACGAGTATCAATGTCTTATCCAATCCCTTACTAATACAACATTAAATTTCATCAAAGAGCAAGATCAATGGAAGAACTATACTGACAAAACCTATTCATTTGCTGCAATGGTCGCAGATAAGCAAGAATATGAAGATAGAAATGGAAGAAAGTATGGTGTCGTTCATTTGGAAGACTATGAAAATACCTTTTCATGGTGGTTATATAAAGATGATTATAGCAAAAATGCACACCTATTTCAGCCAGGACAATTTCTATTTGTAGAAGCACGTATTTCTGAATTAGGCTATGCTAAAGAAGTGGAGAAAAAAAGATATGCTCTCAAACCTGTGAATATGATGTATTTGGGTGATGCTTATCATAAAAAATGCAAAAATGTTCGTTTAAAAATCGATATCTCAGATATCTCCAGTAATTTTTCATACATTCTTAAAGACCTGATTGACAAAGTACCAGGCAACAAGCCGTTGATTATTGAAATAATTTCCCTAAATAGCGATTTCAGTTGCAATTTCTATAATCATGAGAAAAAGATAGACCCTGAAAAGTTCATTGGAATTTGGGATAAAACACTCCCTGCCATGGTCTCATTAGACTAACATTAATAACAACCCATAAAAAAGCGAGCGGGATTGGTATTCAACTCCGCTCGCTCTCTTTTTATACTCTTTAGCATCATTTCACAATGTCACCATTCCATGCTGCAATCCCTTTGTCTAATTCATAAACTGTATATCCTAAAGATGCTAACTTTTTAGCAGCCACTTTGCTTCGCTTACCACTCCGACAATAAACTGCTACAGGGACTTTTTTCTTTAAACTTTGAATCTGGTCATTGAATTCTGCTTTCAAAACATCCATATTTACCGCATTCTTAATATGCCCTTCATCAAATTCTTTGCTGGAACGAACATCTACAATCTGTACTTTTTTAGCAGATATTACTTTGGCAAATTCATCATTATTTACAGATTTATACCCTTGCTCTTGGGCACAACCCATAAATATGAAAGAAAAAATAAAGGTGATAAAAATAACTATTCTTTTCATCGTTTTTTTAATTTTGAATTAGGATGCAAAGATACACATCTTTTTCATTTATTCTAATTTTTTTTGCGAATAACTTTTGTACAATAAAAAAGAGGGCAACCAATAAATGGTTTGCCCTCTTGCTCGTATGGTTTGCTGTAACTGTTATCTTGTTACAACCAGTTTCTTCGTTACGAAGTTGTCGGCACTTTGTACGGTTACGAAGTAAACGCCTTCCGCCCAGCCTTCAACGTTGAGAACTTTCTGGGTCTCACCTGCCTCAAGCGTGTAAGCCTTCATCAGCTTGCCGTTCATGTCGGTGATGCGTACCACAGCCGGTTCTTCCGTCCTGCCAAGGGTCAGGGTCGCCTTGCCGTTCGTCGGGTTCGGGTACAGGCCTATCTCGCTTGACGCCTCTTCTGTCGCACTCTCGCTGATGGTTGCTGCTATTGCATCCAGATCGGTGATGTTGTAGAAGATCGTGTCGGTGGCCAGCAGCAGGCCTGTGCTCGTCGCATTCTTGCCGCCCAGCTTCTTGCCTGTCGTCCACGTCAACGCGAAGTCGCTGCCGCCCGTCATTTCCACAAGGTCGAACGCGATCTTGTAGTTGCCCGTGCGTTTCCACGTCACGTTGATCCGGTTCTTCACCACCTCTTCGTTGTTCAGGAAGTGCAGGTAGAAGTAGTTGTACTTGTACGATGAGGATGGTGCGAACGTGTTGCCCGGGATCGAGCCCGTTGCCGTAGTCACGTTCTTCCCTATGTAGCGGTTCATCGTCGCATAGTACGTCTCCATCTTAACCGTCGCCACGTCTGACAGGTAGGATACAGGCTCGTCGTCCTCGTAGATCGTGTAGTAGATCGCCACTTTCGTCGTCTCCTCATAGCCGTTGCCCGATACCGTCAGCGTGTCTATGCTCGTGGTCGCCGTTACGTTCGCCTCCGTGATGTTCAGTACAGGATAGCCTGCCGGGAACGGGCCTTCCTCCTCCTCTTCCTCTTGGCCTTCTATGCTGAAGCTTATCGAGGTCCTCGCCAATACCTGGCCGTCGCTCGTGTTCTTACCACCGATGCGCAGCAGGCTGCCGTCGCTGGCCGCATAGTTCAACGCATAGTCAACACCGCCCTCTTGTTCTAACAGTTCGAACTCGATTCGGTAGTCGCCGTTCTTCGTGAACGTGTTCGTCAGAACGTTCTCTCTTGCGTTCAGGAAGTGCAGGTAGAAGTAGTCGTATTGGTTGTTCGCCAGTACGAACGTGTTGCCCGGGATGTAGCCCACGCCGTTCGTCAGAAGCTTGCCGTAGTAGTTGCCCAGGTATTCCGTGGAGATGTTCAGCTTGCCGCCGCACTCATCCGTCAGCAGCGTTACCTGTGCCTCATCCTTGAACACCGTGTATCTGATGGCCACCTTCTTGCTCGGGTCTTCTGCGTTGGAGAACGCCTTCAGGACTATCGTGTCGTTGGTCATGCCCGCTGTCAGGAACGCCTGGCCTCCGTGAGTGTCGTTAACCGTCACAGTCACGTCGTACACCTCGTCGCAGCCGCCGGCCACAGGAACATGGATGTAGTACTGGCCGCCTGCCGTGAGTGCCGTGCCGTGGTAGATGTACGGCAGCTCTTCAACATTCAGGGTCAGGGACTCTGTTGTCGTATCCAAGGTGTTGACTGTCAGGTTCAGCGTGATCAGGCTGTCACAGCCCGCCGGGTTGGCCTCCGTGCGTGTGTAGGTGCCCGTCGCCGGTGCCTCTATATTGAAGCCGTTGGCTGCATATACGTCGCCTTCACAGATCGTTGCGTTGATCTCACGCGTCGGCAGCTCGTTAACCTCGATTGTCACATTCTGTTCTGACGTGCAGCCGTATGCTTCGCTGTAGGTTACCTTGAGCGTTACTGCCGCATTCTCGGTTACATTCTCCAGCTGGAGTTCTGCGCTTGTTGACGCTGAGTCCCCGTTCACTAACCATACGATGGATTCCGCTGCCACACTCGTGCTCAGCGTTACCGTACCCTGGCTGCATAC
>JAEEUY010000164.1 GCA_016290715.1 Bacteroidales bacterium | reverse complement strand
GTCCATTCTCCTCATCTGCAACGATGCAGTGGTGGGCATTGATATCCAAGCCGGGAGTAGTGTCTGCAATCAATGGGTTGGGGGAGGTGCCTAATGACATGATGACCATATCAACATCCAGAACAAATTCGGAGTTTGGTATTTCAACAGGTTTTCTTCTTCCTGAAGCGTCGGGTTCACCCAATTCCATTTTGACACATTTCATCCCTTTCACCCATCCGTTTTCATCGCCAATGATTTCCACAGGATTGCAAAGAAGGTTGAAAATAATCCCTTCTTCTTTGGCGTGGTGAACTTCTTCCACACGGGCGGGAAGCTCTTTTTCGGAACGGCGATAGACAATGGTTACTTCTGCCCCAAGTCGAAGTGCAGTGCGTGCGGCATCCATAGCTACGTTTCCGCCCCCAACCACGGCTACCTTTTTCCCGACATAATTGGGGGTATCATATCCTTTCTTATAGGAGAAGAGCAAATTGTTGCGGGTTAAAAATTCGTTGGCGGAAACCACCCCACAATAAATCTCACCGGGAATATTCATGAATTTAGGAAGTCCGGCACCAGAAGCAATAAAGACGGCATTGAAATGCTCTTTATCCATCAGGTCATCAACGGAGATAGTGCGACCGATCACCACGTCCTTTTCAAATTTGGCACCTAATTTGCGGATATTCTCTATTTCATATTTTACGACGGTTTCTTTCGGGAGACGGAAAGAGGGGATGCCATATACCAATACGCCGCCCAGTTCGTGAAGAGCTTCAAAAACGGGAACGTCATAGCCTTTCATCAGCAATTCTTTGGCACAGGTGATGCCGGCAGGGCCGCTACCGACGATAGCCACTTTCTTTCCGTTCTTGGCTTGAGGTTGTTCGAAAGCCAACTGATGTTCGCGCGACCAATCGCCGACGAAGCGTTCCAATTTTCCTATGGCTAATGCGTCAAATTTGTTCCCTAACACGCAATTTCCTTCGCACTGGCTCTCTTGTGGGCATACTCGTCCGCAGACAGCGGGTAGGGCAGAGGCTCTGTTAATAGTACGCGCGGCACCATCGAAATCACCTTCTGCAACCTGTTTGACAAATCCAGGGATGTCAATGTTTACAGGACAACCTTGCACACATTTGGGAACTTTGCAACCCAAGCACCGTTGTGCTTCTTTAATGGCTTCTTCTGCATCGTAACCCAGGCAAACTTCTTCAAAATTACGGGCGCGTACTTTGGGGTCTTGCTCTCGGATAGGAATTCGGCGCTTTTTATCGGCTGTCTCTTCCACGATGCCACCGATATGGCAAACATGGTTTTCGGCTTCCTCTTCGGCTTCCAACTGTTTGCGTTCCTCCACATTATTATACATTGCTTGTCGTTTCATTGCCAAGGCGAAATCAACGTCGGCACCATCAAATTCCGGACCGTCAACGCAAGTGAATTTGGTTTTGCCTCCCACCACCACACGGCAGGCGCCGCACATCCCTGTCCCATCCACCATAAGCGAGTTCAAGCTTACTGTGCAGTGAATGCCGTATTCTTTGGCTACTTCCGTCACAAAGCGCATCATGATCATAGGACCAATGGCGATAACTTCATCGTAATGGATGCCGCTGTTGATGCGGTTGCGTAAGGCATCGGTTACCAGTCCCTTTTCGCCATACGACCCGTCGTCGGTGGTGATGATGAGGTCGCTGATTTTGCGCAGTTCGTTTTCAAAAACAAGCTGCGATTTGTTTTTGGCGCCGATGATCACATCCACGGCAACGCCATCATTGTGCAACCACTTGATTTGCGGATATATAGGGGCCACACCAACGCCGCCGCCAATGAAAACAAATTTCTTCTTAGCCCTTTCTTCCTTTGTCAGATAAACAAAAGCAGACGGTTTCCCGAGCGGGCCAACAATATCGTCAATGGTATCGCCTTCTTGGAGTTCTGCCAACTCTTTGGTTGATTTTCCAATCGCTTTAAAGACAATGACTACGGTTCCTTTTTCAGTATCATAATCGCTGATAGTGAGAGGAATGCGTTCGGAATAGGAGGTTTTTTTCACTATAAGGAATTGTCCTGGGAGGGCAGAAGATGCAATGCGCGGAGCATAAACGTCAAACAAAATGGTATCTTCTGATAATACTTTTTTCGTGATAATTGGAAACATGAAAATGATTTTTAAAGGAAAAAGGGCAAAAATACAAATTTATCATTTTGAAAAATGAAATTTTGATATTGGGAAGTAGTTTTTTTTCGAGGAGTCTCAAACATTCAAAAAAATAGTGTATTTTTGCCGCCGTTTAACAACCAAATAAATAAACAAATTATGGCTTACAAAATTTCTGATTCATGCGTTGCATGTGGTACTTGCCAAGGTGAATGTCCTGTTGGCGCTATTTCTGAAGGTGATATTTACAAAATCAATCCTGATGAATGCATTGAATGTGGTGCTTGCGCTGCAGCTTGCCCTACAGGTGCTATTAGTTTGGCTGAATAATTTTGATTATTCACAAGAACAAAAAAAAGAGTGCTTCGGCACTCTTTTTTTTGTATGTGGATGTTGTAAAAATAACTTTTTGACACTATCCTTATTAGTTGTGATTTTTTTTAAAAACTACTAATTTAGTATGATTATTTTTACTAAATTTGCAGCGTTTTTCTGAAAACATAACCATAATTTAATCATAAAACAAAAACAAGGTAACTATGGAAAAAATCAAATCATTAGCGGATTTGAAGAAGAAGAGAGAACAACTTCAATCCAGCATGCAGTTGCGCGAAATGGGCGACAATGTTGACAACATGATCCAAGTCAAGGTCGCTATGGCTACTTGCGGTATCGCCTCTGGTGCCAAACAGGTGATGGAAACCATCATCAACGAGTGCAACGAACGCAAACTCCCCGTTGTGGTAACCCAGACTGGCTGTATGGGCTATTGTTATGCCGAACCTACTGTTGAGGTGAAGAAACCAGGACAGGAACCGGTTGTATTCGGTTACATCACCCCTGCTAAAGCCTCCGAATTGGTTGAAAAATACCTTGCCGGCAAC
Source organism: Bacteroidales bacterium (assembly GCA_016290715.1). Classification (GTDB taxonomy): domain Bacteria; phylum Bacteroidota; class Bacteroidia; order Bacteroidales; family WCHB1-69; genus UBA1756. Next base: position 202 of record JAEEUY010000164.1, on the reverse strand, counting down.
GAGTTGTTGGATGGCATCATCCCCGTTAACTACGAAAAAATAGATAAATAACCCATAAAAAATTTACAGAATGGCTAATTACAAATACCATATCTTGATTTGCGGCGGTACGGGTTGCCACGCCTCCCAAAGCGCCAAGATTAAAGAGAATTTCGAACAGCTCCTCAAGGAGAAAAATTTAGAGAACGATGTTCAGATCGTG
>JAEEUY010000163.1 GCA_016290715.1 Bacteroidales bacterium | reverse complement strand
CCTCGTGAAGATTATCAGCGAATCCAGCGTGTCCGCTGGCGTGCGCCGTATCGAAGCCGTCTCTGGCCGTGGCGCTCTCTCGCTGCTCCGCGCCGGTACGCAGATTCTCACCGCTCTCCGCGAACAGCTCCGCTGCAAGGATGCCGAAGTTCTCGACCGCATTCAGCAGAGCTTCGCCAAGACGCAGAATCTCGAAAAGAGCCTGCAGTCCGTGAAGCTCGAACTTGCGACGCTTGCCGCTGCCGAACTCTTGAACGGCGGCATCAACGTGATGGGCGTGAACCTCTACGTTCGCGAACTCGCTTTGCCGGACGAAAAGTACAAGAACTTGCTGGACGGCGTTCAGAACAAACTCGACACCGACAGCATCGCCGTGATTGCGAACAAGGATAACGGTTCCGGTAGCATCGCCGTGATGGTCGGCAAGAACGTTCAGGCCAAGGGCATCAAGGCCGGTGACCTCGTCAAGGACCTCGCCGCTGCTTGCGGTGGCCGCGGCGGTGGACGTCCGGACCGCGCTCAGGCCGGCACCAAGGAAGTCGACAAGATTGCCGGTGCCATCGCCAACGCCAACAACTGGATTAGAGCGAAGCTCGGCTAATAATTCCTTCTGTCACCCTCGCGACTCTTCTCGTCATCCCCGCTATACGATACTTGGCAACTTGTTGCCATAGTAGAGTTATCCTCTTTGGGGAGAAGGCGGGGATCTTTGTAGCCCTTTCTCGTCACCCTCGCGCAGGCGAGGGTCTTTTTTATGTAAAGAAAAATTTTTAGCCCCTTTTGGCTCATTTTCGCCGCGAAACCGTTTTATAGTATAGATAGGGGAGTCTCTATCCGCCATCGCGGGGGCGTTCCCGCTATAAAACGGAATAAAATGACAAGAGAGGAATTCGCAATCTTTCTCAAGAAACTCAAGACCGCAAACGACAACGGTCAGGACATCGGTGCAATCGTCAAGGAACATGAGCACCGGAACGTCTATTTCTACAACGACGGGAGCATTAAGAAGATTCTCGCCAGCGAGAAGAACCTGATGCTCACGACCGACCTCATCAACGCGGCGCTGAATCTCGTGGGTTCGGACCGCATCGAAAATCCGCAGTTGGTGAACCCGTACGTCCCCGGCGAGCTGGGATACCGCAGCGTCGAGCCCGACCTGCTCCTGATCAACGACCGCGGCAACGGCGTGCCCCGCGACCGCATCTCCATCGACGTCCAGCACGAGAACAACGATTCGCTGTACAGCGACCGCCTGGTCCTCTACGTGGCACGTCTTACGGGCAGCATGGAGAAACCAGGCGACTTTACCCCGCTCGAAAACCTGCACGTGGTAAGTTTCCAGTTCTTTGACGCCTTCAAGGGTTCGCCGAACTACCTTCACACGGTGCAGTTGCGCAATCAGGAACAGCGCGTTTATTTCGAACGGCAGACCGTGACACTCGTCGAGGTGAACAAATTCCTGAAGCACACAGAACAGTTCGCTGGCGACCGTAGCCGTATCGCCCAGTGGCTTCGTGCCATCGACACCCTCAATCGCGAGGCCGATTACAGCGAATTCGCGAGCGACCCCGTGTTTAGGGTATTGCAAAACGAGGTGAAATTGTGTAATTTTAGTGCAAGGTATATGCTCAGTAACATGATGAAGGACATCGACAAGTCGTACTGGGAGTACGGCGCAGCCCGGAAGAAGGCCAAGGAAGTGGCAAAGAATTTCCTTTTGGACGGCGATTCTGTTGAAAAAGTGGCCCGCAATACGGGGCTTCCCCAGTCAACCGTCCTTGAACTCAAGAAGGAAATCGATTCGCCGGATACATGACCCGCGCAACAAAACACTTTAAGCCCGTTCATTGAACGGGCTTTTTGCTTGCTTCGAATGACAAAACCGTGAAATTGGGGATTGAACGCCCGGAAAACATTGGGTTTAATCCCCAATTTTTGAAAAATCAGTGAAACCGCGGTTTGTTTGCTGCAAAAAATGGGGGCGAGCCCCGCGACATTTCTCGTCATCCTCGCGATCTTTTTCGTCATCCTCGCGACTTGTGCTGAACTTTGCCGAAGCAAGGCGAGGGTCTTTTTTATGTAAAGAAAAATTTTTAGCCCCTTTTGGCTCATTTTCGCCGCGAAATCGTTTTATAGTATAGATAGGGGAGTCTCTATCCGCCATCGCGGGGGCGTTCCCGCAGAAAAGGAATGTAAAATGGAGCGTAAAGTTTTTCCACAAGAAAATGTTGCTTTCTGTGTGAAATATAATTATATTATAATTATACCGGGGTGTTCTATATGCAGATAGAATTCATCTGGGATGAAAGGAAAAATGCAGCGAACCAAAGGAAACATGACATTTCGTTTGAAGAAGCCAAGACGTGTTTTGAAGATGAACATGCCAGAGTGTTTTTTGACGCGGAGCATTCTGCGCAGGAAGAACGGTCGATCCTTATTGGCTTGTCGGCAAATTTGAGGACGTTAGTTGTTGTTTTTACGGAGCGCGCAGGCATTGACGCTGAACATATAATTCATCGTATAATAAGTGCCCGCAGGGCTACGAAAAAGGAATTTCAGTACTATTGGAATGAACGGAAAGGAGACGAATTATGAAAAAGGAATATGACTTCGTGAAGATGAGGGCTGTGAAGAACCCTTATGCCAAGATTCTCAAGAAGCAGATTACGATTAGACTTAACTCGTCTGCAATCGACTACTTCAAGAATATGGCAAAGGAATTGGGAATCCCGTACCAGGTTCTGATAGACTCATATTTGACGGATTGTGCTGTTTCGAAGCGTCGGTTGAACCTGAAGTGGCAATAAAGGCGCCTTTCAAATGACAAAACCGTGACAAAAAGGGTGTGATATATTCCACATTGGAATATAAAATTTCGCTGAAAGTCCCCATTTTCGGAAAAAAAATCTATAATTATCACTATCCGAAACACCCCTAAAACGGCGATTTTGGTCGAAAAAAGCAATTTTTTGAGTCGACTCCGCGTTGTTATGACACAAAAATGACAAAAGTTTGACAAAACTATTGCTTTTCCGAAAAAAATTGTGTATATTAGGGAAGTAAACGAGTCGAACGCTCAATTCCGGGCCAAGACTCAAAAAAGTGTGTCACAAACAACAAGGAGTACACTATGAAGAAACAAGGTTTTACCCTTATCGAATTGATGGTCGTGATCGTGATCATGGGCATCCTCGCCGCCGTCGCAGTTCCCAAGCTGTTCGGCATGATCGCCAAGTCCAAGGCCTCTGAAGTCCCGACCGCCGCTGGTTCCTACATCAACATGCAGGATGCCTTCGCTCTCGAACGCAACCTCCTCGGTAGCTGGACCGAAATTGGCTACTCTGCCCCGGGTAAGAAGGCTCACGCATCCAGCTTCGCCTCTGATAACTTCCTGTATACGGGTGCTGCGGTTAACACCTCCAATGCAAGTTCCTCAGTGACTGATGCTTGGAAGGCCTCCGCCAAGGTTAAACTTGATGATTGTGCTGCCGATGGTTATTGGAAGTTTGATATCACAAACGGTACCGGAGACAAGGGTGGCAATGTTGCTTATACAGCGACGACGTCTTCTGCAGAATGCGAAGGTCTCGCTCCGGCATTCAAGACTCTTGCTAGGTCGCTCTAATACGAACTAACAAACAATTATAAGACTGATTTTCCGTTATGGAAAGTCAGTTTTTTTTATTATTGCCACTAATAATGAACGAACTTGAAAATAAATATTTTAGAATCATCCTGGGAGTGTTGTTCTTTCTTTCTCTGCTCCGTTACAAGGGCTTTGATAGCGATGCGGCCCTTTATCTTTTGCAGGTGATTCACCATTTGTACCCAGAGCGATTCGTGAATGATGTGCCGTTTATGTTTGGCAATCAGGATTCGTTTAGTGTTTTTTCTCCGTTCATTGCGTGCGTGTATAGGCTTTTTGGCGTGAATGCCGGTGGCTTGTTGGCGACATTTCTGATGTTGGTGGCATGGGGGGCGCTCTCCGTAACTTTTGTGGTAAAATGGGCTGAACGGTTTGGCCTCAAACGATGGACTGCTCTGATTGTCGTTGCATTCTTCACGTTACTTTTGAATAAGGAATATGGCTCGGGGTGTTTTTATTTGCCTATAATGGAACCGTTTCTTGTTGCGAGAGTTATTTCGGCGATTTTTGTGCTGGCGGGCCTTGCCTATATGTTTGGCAAGAACAAGTTTGTCCCGCTCGTCTTTTTTGTTTTTGCGACTGTAATGCACCCTTTAATGGGTGGATGGTCGTTGCCTTTATGGTTGTTTTATCATTATCCAAAGGCGCGTATTCCGGTTGTTGTTTTGTCCTTGCTCTCCCCCTTGTCTGGATTCCTTCATGTGGGGCGGCTTGGCTTCTATCCTCCGGACTGGCGCCCGCTATATTATACGCCCGGAATGGAGGAATTTGTTTCGTATTCTGGGCTCTTGCTGTTTTGGCTTTTAATGTATTACAAGTTCAAGGGAGGCAATCTCGCTAGATTTTCGATAAGTCTATTTCTCGTTTCACTTATTGGTTTTGCTCTTCAATTTTTGGGATGTTTTTCGGCACATCTGTTTTTGTATCAAGTACAACCCTTCCGTGTGCAATGGCTTTGCTTTGTGCCAGTGGTTCCTGTGTTTGCAATTTACCTGAAAGAGGTTCTTGCAGGTGATCAAAAAATGACGGTTGCTGATTATGGCGGAATTATTCTTGGAATGTGTACTATTGCTAATCAGCAGTGGGTATTTATTTTGTTTGTGGCTCTATTTTGGACAGTCCATTTGCTGAGGCTTCGCTCACGGATTGTGATTAAGCAATCTTGGATAAAGATCCTTTTTGTTGTGGGCTTTGTATTTTTATTTGCAAATTCTGTACTCGGGAATTTTGTGCAACTGGCTTTGGAACAAAATCTAGGCGATGTTGGCCGTGCTGTTGGTTGGATGGGTTTCTCGCAAAAAGCTATGTATGTGGAGATGATTGTAGTTGCTTTGCTGACCTTGATAAGCGTAAGTCAGAGAAGATTTGGGGTGGCGCTGGCGTTGGGCATGGCCTTTTGCAATCCTGACTTGAAAATGATTGCGCTGTCTGCAATATTGTTTTTTCTTGTTCCAAATATTGAAGGATTTGTTAAGAATCTATTAATCGCAATAACGGCTGTTGTCTCGTATGCTGAATTACTAGCTTCTCTAGATGAGCTTAATTCAATTCATAGTGCGCCCCTCCAAAGTAACCCTATATTGAGTGTCATATTTCTTGTTCTCTTGTTTGCGATTTCCTTGAGGGTCTTGTATGCGAGGAACAACGCTAATGGGAAGAGGGCTTCGCTTCCATTGTTTTTTTTGTTGCTTCTGCTAGGTTGGTGGAATATATGTGTTTGGGATGCCCGCGGTGTTCCTCAGGTGAATTGTGAACGACAGATGGACGATTTTTTTGAAAAACCGTTATTTCCTCAGATTCCTGACAGAGGAAAAATGTTGTTTGCTGTTGAATATGAAAGTCCTATTCAATCGCGGATAAATTTCTTAACCGGTGCGTATGTCGATGAGTCTATTTATGTAGGGGAGGTGTTTTTTAAAGAACAGTATAAGGAGTCTATTCGGCGTCGTAGTGCTTTGCTAAGGGGTGATTCTATTGAGTCTGATATGACTTCTTTTAAAAGAAGAGTTCAAGAAATCTATAAGAATCCGGATACATTGCTTGCTAGGGTGGAATATTTATGCCGCACTGGAGAAATTTCTCATTTTGTAACAGATTATAGAAACATGCGTTTGCCCAAACAGGACTCGCTATATCTTGATAAGAGACAGTTGTCTGTATGGCTTTATGGATGCCCTGAAAAGGGTGATGGAGGCTAGATTGCATGCAGAGGCTTCTTGAAAAAAAAAGTGTCCTCTTTGTTGCGGGGTTATTGGCTTTCTTTGCGGTAACCCGCTATCATGGCTTTTATGAAGATGCCGGTCGTTATTTGTTGCAGGTGGTCAACTACTTGTACCCAGAACGTTTTGCAGATGATGTGCCGTTCATGTTCGGAAACCAGGACCGATACACGATATTTTCGCCGATATTGGCGGTTGTGTATAAGACAGTTGGCGTGAATCACGGGGCGCTTGTTCTGACCTTTGTTTTTCAGTTGTCCTGGTGTTTGGGACTGATTTTTCTTGTAAACAGTTGGCTTGGTCGATTTGCTCGTGCGTCATGGTCACTGCCTGTTTTTGTGGTATGCATCACAACATTGGCATTTAGGTTGTACGGCTGTGGCTCGTATTTCCCGATGGTAGACGGCATTCTTGTCGCTCGCTTTGCTGCCGAAGTCTTTATGTTGTTCGCGTTCGCCTGTTTTTTTTGTAAGAATCGCTATTTATCTTTGATTTTATTTGGCGTAGGTGCTCTTTTTCACCCATTAATGGCAGGATGGGGAATTCCTGTTTGGCTTTTCTTTCATTTTCGTAAGTTGAGGGGGCCTGTCCTTTCTTGTGTGTTTTTGTTCCCGTTGACGGCTTTTTTGCATTTGGGTAGCATGGATTTTTTGCCGAAGGATTGGCTTGAACGCCCTTTGTGCTATGCTCCGAATGGGGCAGATGTAATATGTCATGCTTTGTTGCTTGCTTTTTGGTTTGCTATGGGGCGTATGGTAAGTGACGTTCAAATATCACGGTTAGCGAAGTGTGTGTTCCTGGTTTGCCTTGCTGGGCTTTTTTTACAGTATGTCGGCATCTACTTGGAACATGTATTCTTGATTCAGGTGCAACCCTACAGGGCTCAGTGGTTTTGTATAATTCTTGCCTTTCCGATTATGGCAATTTTTTGCCATGAACAATTGATGCGGGCAGATATCCCTGCAGCTTTAAGGAATATTCAAATAAGCCCCAAATGGGCGAAGGTTACGGTCGTAGTTTGTTTAATTGTATTATTTCTTATCGCGGCGTTGTCTAATTATATTCAGCTAATGCTAGAGCATTGTGCTGGAAATCTTGACTTTGCTGTTTTGTTTGTAGATTTGCCATCTAGGTTAATCCCTTTGCAGAAAACTGCTTTATGTCTGCTGCTCGTAGTTGGCCTAATGCAAAGACGGTTTGTATATACGCTACTCTTTGCTTATTCGTTGGTAAATAGTTTTGTGACCTTGTTGCCGATTTTTGCGACCATATTCTATCTTGAGCCACCCTTAAGTAAAATGCTTAAGCATTTCTTGGTCTCTCTGGCTATTGTGTTGACAATTGCGGAAATACTTGGTGCTTTGCCAATCTCTCCAATGCGAGGGAACATTGTGGGGAATGCTGCCTTTTTGGGAACAATCTTTGTTGCAACCTTTTGGTTCCTGTGGCTCAGAGAAAATAATAAACCAAAACAAATGTTTTTGCCTTTGGTCCTTGCCCTTTTTGCGTTCTTGCTGTGGGATGCTTGCAAATGGGATGCTCGTGGAGAAGAAATGCGCAAAGATGAGCGACAGATGGATGCCTTTCTTGAAAAACCTCTCTTTCCGCAGATTAAGGAGCGAGGACGTGTTCTATTTGTTGAAAATTATGAATTTCCTTTGCAGTCACGCTTTAAGTTCCTAACAGGGACGTATGCAGACGAAATTATCGACATTGGGGGGGTATTTTTTGAAGAACAGTACAAGGAAGCCCGCCACCGCAAGAATCTGCTGCTAAATGGAGATTTGCCCTTGCAGGATTTGGATGATTATGGAAGCAGAATTCTGGCTCTTTATAAGGATAAAGAAGCTCTTGCAAATAGGGTGGAGTATTTGTGTCAATTGAATGAGATTGCTCATTTGGTAACGGATTATGGTAAAATGCCGTTTACCAAGCAAGATTCGGCGTATCTCGATGTCAAAAAGAAGTATGTTTACTTGTATGAATGTCAAAAAAGGTTATAAGTATGATAAAAATTTTGAAAAATAGATATTTTCCATATTTGTTTGCAATTCCGCTATTCATCTGCGTGTACCATTATAATGGAATTGTAATGGATGGTATTTTGTATGTGTCTCAGTATATTCATTCTGTTGATCCAACGCGTTTTTTGCGGGATCCTATTTTTGAATTTGGAAATCAAGGCTCGTTAGGCTTGTTTGCGCCGTTTTTTGGTGTGTTTGTAAGGATGTTTGGGGTTGATAAAGGCGCCTTCCTGTATACCTTGTCTATGCAATTGGCTTGGATATTGCTTGCTATATGTATGATAAAGACTTTATTGCAAATGACGAGAAATAAATTATGGATACTGCCCGTTGTGATTTGTTTTGTGGGAGTGTTTTCTAATGGTATGCCTTTTTCGTATGCCCGTTTCTTTTCTTTTGTACAGTCGTATGTATGTTCTCGTTCGCTTTCAATTGCTGCTGGGATGTGTGCCTTGATTTTTTTACTGAAAAAGAAAAAGTTGATTAGTTTGTTGCTTGTTTTGTTGGGAACGATGATACATCCAATTACAACTGGTTGGTGCCTGCCAGTATGGTTTTTTGTGTTTTTCCCGAGAACTCGCTTGCCAATTCTTGTGTTGTCTTTTGCATTCCCGCTGACCTTCTTAATGCATAAAGGTTGGTTGGATGTGTATCCCGAGGATTGGCTTTCGCGTCCTTTGATTGGAGCGCCTAATTATCAAACTTTTGGTAAATATTTTGCACTTCTCTGTTTTTATTTCGTCTTTGTTAGGCGACTTTCAAACAATTTATATATAAAAGAAATATCCAATTCATTTTGTATCCTTCTTATAATTGCCTTGTATTGGGACATTTGTGGTGGTTATGGGGGGCATATTTTTTTGTATGTTGTTCAGCCTTGGCGTGCAATGTGGATGCCTTCCTTATTTGCTGTACCGTTAGGCTTGTGCTTTTTTAAGGATTCTTTAAGAAGAATGCTTAAAAGAAAAGAATTTACAACACATGATTTAGCTCTGTTTATGATGCTTTTGTCTTTTTTGACGGTTCAGAACCTTTATGTCATTTTTCTTATTGCCGCTTATTTATTTATTTGCCCTTTGCGAAAAGTGACGGTCAAAATAACTTCACTTATATTTGCGTTTTTGTTGGTGGCGGAGCTACTAGTTCAGGAATACCATGCTCTCTGTATGCAGGGACTTGATTTTTGGTTAGGATATGATTTTAAAGTGGTGTATCGAATCAGGTGCTCTTTACAACTTTATTTGGTGGCTGGCTCTGTGGCGTTGATTCTTTATTTCTTTTTTAAGAAAAAATATTTGTTGGCAATTCCATTGCTGTTGTATTTGTTTTTCCCTTATTTTCAATTGTTGCCATTCTTGTCATTGTATCTTTGGGGGGTAAAAAAGAGGGGGTACGTATATTTTGGCGGTGCGACCATAGTTTTGCTTGTTGTGCTTTTGGATGGCTGTATTGGGGAAGAAGACCGGTTCCGCAGTGTGCTTAATGGATTTCCGCCTAATTTTGGTTGGGTCTTTCTCCTAGTTTTTGTCTCGTTCTTGACTATATGGATGTCGAAGAAGTTTCGCTATGTCCCGATGTTTATGTGGCTGGCCGCCTGTATGGCTGTGGGGTGCGTTCGTTACGATGCGAGGACAGAAATGCAAAGAAATGTAGAATCTGAGCTTGATGCATATCTAGAAAGTTCTATTTTCCCACAAATCCCAGAACGAGGTAAGGCATTTTTCTTTGTTTCTGGAAATTATGAGCAAGAACCGAGATTGAGATTTTTGACGGGCTCCTATTTCACGGGTACAAATCAAGTTGGGAATGTATTTAATATTAATCATTATAAGACGGTTTTAAAGAGGGAACAACTTCTTTATTGGCGAAGAGAAGATACGGCGAAGAAACATAATTCTATTATTTACGATGAGATTCTTAATAAATTGGCCGATACGGATACGTTAATAGATAGATTTGCTTTTTTATGTTCAGAAAAAGAATTGACTCATCTTGTGACAGATAAAGAAAATCTTCCTTTTGCAGTTAGTGACTCTGCAATTATAAGTAGACAACAGAAGGTTTTCTTGTACGAATGTCCCTAATATTTATAGAGAAAAAAATGAAAGATTTGCTGAAAAACAAATGGTTTGTCTATTTTGCTGGATTAGCTGCGTTTTTTTTGCTAATCCATTATTATGGCTTCTTTAGTGATGCCTCTCTGTATCTTTTGCAGGTAATCCATTTTCTAGACCCATCCCGTTTTGAAAATGATGTCCCCTTTATGTTCGGAAATCAGGATGCATATAGTATTTTTTCGTCTATAGTTGCCGTTTTTTTCAAGGTTTTTGGGGTAAATACCGGTGGAATGGTTGCGACATTGATTGCACAACTTTTTTGGTGCTTTGCGTCGATGCTGTTTTTTAAAAACTGGTCTGAAAAATATATAGAAAAATGGTGTTTTCTCCCGATTTACCTGATTTTCTTGATTGTCTTTACTGCGAAGCTGTGCTATTGCGGTTATATCGGTTTTTATTTCATAGAACCGATTCTTGTTGCCCGTTTTATATCTGTTGCATTTGTTTTTTTAGGCTTGGCCTTTTTTCTGTCAAAAAAATATGTTTCATTGTGCTTCTTTATTGCCGCTTCGCTGTTCCATCCGCTAATGGGCGGGTGGGGGGCGGCCCTGTGGCTTTTTTACTATTTCCCGCGAGTACGGATTCCTGTCGTGCTGTTTTCGCTTCTATTTCCGCTGACGGGCTTTTTACATATTGGGAAACTGGACTTTTATCCTGCCGATTGGTTGAGCCGGCCTTTGGAATATACCCCTTCATGGGGGGACTCTGTTAATTTTGTTGTGCTGGCTCTGTTCTGGGGTGCCATGTGGGGAAAAATAGAGAATAAGTCGGTTTCTCGATTTGCCTTAAATATGTTTATTGTTGTGGTTGTCGCTCTCTATTTGCAATATGCAGGGGTTTGGACAGAACATATTCTATTGTATCAGGTGCAGCCGTTTAGAGTGTGGTGGCTAGCCTTGATGCCGACAATTCCGGTCTTTTTTGTTTATATAAAGCAATTGTACGACGGAGGATTCTTTCTAGAGTTCAGTGATGCTTCTGTTCTATTTATCGCCTTGGCAGCATTTACAAATTGCCAGAATCCGGTTGTGTTGTTGATTCCACTGCTTTTGCTTGTTGCTTTATGGAGAAATAAAAAAAGAATTTATTTCAATAAGTTTTGGGAATATATATTATATGGAACGGGTTTTTGGGTAATTACTTTAGAAATGGGGTTGAATAATCTCATTCAGTTGAGTTTGGGGCATGGCTTGTTTGATTCACAGTGGATTTTAAGATGGCTGGATGTTCCCGGTTATATGGGAACGGCCAGAATGATTCTACTGCTTGTTATGGCTGCTGCGGCTTTGGCTAATCGGAAATACTGGCAATCACTTGCGTTTTGTTTGGCTTTTTGCAATAGTCATTTCACGATGTTGCCGTTGTTCGCAATTCTCTATTGCTTCCCCCTAAATTTTAAAGGCCTATTTAACAGATTCCTGATTGCGCTTGTGATTACTTTGTCTGTTGCAGAATTGTTGGGGACAGCTGATGCAAATATTAGGATTGGCTTGTGGTTCTTGTTGATTTCTTTTTTCTTTGCGTGTGCTATTCTTTCGTTGCTTGATTTGAAGTTGACGAAATGGCTTGTGAGATTCGCGGTGCTGCTAATTGTTTCTGTTGTGGCGTGGGATGTTTCGGTTTGGGATAATCGAACGATTGAGCGAAAAGAAGATGAAAAGCAAATGGATGCTTTCTTGGACAAACCTGTGTTCCCTCAGGTACGTGATAGGGGGAGAATGCTCATGGTTGAAAACCGAGAATTCCCGTTATTGTCTCGTTTTAAGTTCTTGACAGGGGCGTACGGGGACGAACTTATCCATACGGGAGAAGTCTTTTATAAGGGGCAGTTCCATGAGGCTTTACGTAGAAAAAAAGCCTTGTTCTACAGGGATACTGCAACACTAGGGTTCTCTCGCTATAGAGAGACTATCAATATGGTTTATTCAAATCCTGATACGCTTCTATCCAGGGCGAAATATTTGTGTGACATAGGGGATATTTCCTATTTGGCTACAGATTATAGTGAAATACCTTTATTTAAGGAGGATTCCGTCTTTCTCGAAGTAAAAAAGAAGTATATTTTTCTTTACGGATGCCATGCTGCATCTACAATGTAAATGGGAAGTGACTTTAAACAAGGTGGGTTCGTATGTCTTGCTTTTTGATTACAGGTGGTTCGGGTTTCTTTGGAACTATCCTGAAAAAAGAACTCTTGGCAAAAGGGCATAAGTGCGTAAATATAGATCTTTGCCCGGATCCGGATAAGCATGAAAATCTTGTTAGCATTCAAGGTGATATTCGAGACAAGGAACTT